>DATBGJ010000524.1:0-7846 GCA_036558045.1 Thermoanaerobaculia bacterium | reverse complement strand
GCGCCGCCGTCGGCGTAGAACTCCTGGACGGTGAGGCGGATCGTGCTCACGTCCTCGTCCACGCTCTTGTCCGAGACGAGCGGGTCCTTGGCCTTGAGCTCGGCGCACACACGGTCGCAGTACTCGAGCTTCTTCAGGGCGCCCGGGGCGTCGCCGTACAGCGCGCGCCAGTCGGCCGACGCGTCCATCCACACCGCGAACGTCTCGGCCCAGTCCTCGTCCGGATGCTTCTGGGCGTACCAGCCGGGCAGGTGGCGGACGTAGCGGCGGCTGAACGGCTTCGGCCGGTACTCCTCGCGATAGGGCCGGGTGATCGGGCCGAAATGCTGCACCCACCTTTCCCGGTCGTAGAGCCGGTAGGCGTAGTTGACCACGTGCCCCATCTCGTGCCGCAGGTAGCGCAGCAGCTCGCGGCGGCCGGCTCCCTCGACGTGCCCGGTCCGCTCGGCGTGCAGGGCCGTCAGCTCCGGCCGGGCGAGATAGAACGGGATGGCGATCGCCACGGTGCCGAAGGGCACGCCCCATTCCGTCGAGAGGTAGAAGCGCGGGCGCACCCGCCGGATGCCCGCCGCCGCGATCTCGCCCTCCAGCTCCGCGATCACCGGCTCCAGCTCGGTGCCCTGGATGCCGAGACCGAGATCGCGGATCGGGCGATCGCCCAGGGGGGCCTCCTGAAACGCTGGCGCCCGCGTGGCCATGAAGATAATTCTGGCAAGATCGGTGCCGCCTTGGAACCTTGGAGCGCTCCTCCTCGTAGTGCTCGTCGAGACAGGAGGAGAAACCCATGAAGAGGACCGCTCTATGGCTCTCCCTCGCGCTGCTGTGGACGGCTTCGGCCGGCGCGGAGGAGGTCGTCCGTTCGTTCCGGCAGCAGATCCCGGCCGAGGGGCTGGAGAAGATCTCCATCGACTTTCCGGTCGGCGAAGTCACCGTCGAGGCCTGGGACGGCTCCCAGGTGGACCTCGACGTCAAGCTCGCCTGCAATCACAGCATCACCCGCCGCTGCGCGGACGCCGCCAAGGCCGTGCGGCTGGTCTACGACAACTCCGGCGACCGCCTGCGCGTCGAGGTCAAGGACTGGCCCAGGTTCAGCACCAAGGGCCTGCACGTCCTCGCCCACATCAGCGTGCCGCGCGATCTGCCGTTGAGCACGCACTTGGGCGTCGGCGAGCTGACCGTCGAGGGGACCGCGAGCGATCTGGACGTGGACCTGGGAGTGGGCGAGGTCAACATCACCCTGCCCAAGGAGGCGATCCGCTCGGTGGATCTCGACACCGGAATCGGCGAAGCCACCCTCCGCGCCGCCGGCCGGCACTACGAGAGCGCCGGACTGTTCACCCGCGAGCTGCGCTGGGACCAGGGAACGGGGCGCGCCGGCGTAACGGTGGACTGCGGCGTAGGCGAGATCGACGTGACGCTGCGCTAGCTCATCGGCCGCCAGAAGAGCCAGCGCACCAGCAGCCCGGCGCCGAAGAAGAAGTTGCCGGCGCCCATGACGCCCATCAGGATGCGCGCGTCGCTCCAGTCGTCGAGATTGGCGAAGACGCGCAGCAGCGCCAGAAGCGCCAGAGCCACCAGGCTGACGGCCCAGATGGCGATCGGCCACTTCCGCCGGAAGCCGCCGAAGTGCTGTGCCTCCAGCAGGATGACGATGAGGCTGACGAGGCAGATGAACGAGATGACGACTTCGATCATCAGCATGGCTCTACTATAGACTGGAGAAGAGCCAAGTCCGTTCCGTCCTCCCCTTCGAGACCTCACCCCCTGTCCCCCTCTCCCTGACGGGCGAGGGGGGACGATTCCGAACCGACTTTGCCAATAGGATAGGTGGGTCTCGGCAATGCGCCTGGACTGCGTTCCCCCTCGCCCGTCAGGGAGAGGGGGACAGGGGGTGAGGTTTCGAAGGGCAGACACGCCCGGCGTGAACCACCCGCATGGACACAGACGCCCGTTCCCTCCACGTCGTCCTCGTCGAGCCGGAGATCCACTGGAACACCGGCAACGCCGGCCGCACCTGTCTCGCCGCCGGCGCGCGGCTCCACCTCGTGCGGCCACTGGGATTCTTCCTCACGCAACGGCAGGTGCGCCGCGCCGGGCTGGACTACTGGGCGCGCGTCAATCCGCGCGTCTGGTCGTCCTGGAAGGAATTCGAGGAGGAGCTGCCGGACCTGGGCGAGCCGTTCTTCTTCAGCGTCGAAGGCGAGCGGGATTATTGGAGCGTCGCTTATCCCGAGCGGACCGTGCTGATCTTCGGCAAGGAGAGCGTCGGATTGTCGGCGGAGGTCCGGGAACGCTACCGCGACCGGCTGGTGCGCATCCCCATCGAGGACCCGGACGTGCGCTCGCTCAACCTGTCGACGGCGGTGGCGCTCGGGGTGTTCGAGGTGCTGCGGCAGTGGCGGAACATCAAATGATCCTCCCCCACCCACCCCCGCCCGGCGTTTCCAGAATCAACCGGTCCCCCGGCCCCACCTCGCGGCCGTCCACCGAGGCGAGCTCCTCGATCTCCCCCGAAGCGCGGACTAGCCGCTGAGAGCCCCGCTCACCCGGCTTGCCGCCGTCCACCCCATAGGGGGCCTCGACGCGGTGCTGGGTGAGCAGCGAGAGGGACATCGGCGCGAGGAAGGTCAGCTCGCGGATCGCGCCGTCGCCGCCGCGGAACCGCCCCTCGCCTCCCGAGCCGACGCGGATGGCGAAGCGCTCCAGCCGCACCGGATAACGATGCTCCAGCACCTCGGGATCTGTGATCCGCGTGTTCGTCATATGGACGTGGACGGCGTTCGCGCCATGGAAGCCCGGACCCGCGCCCGCGCCGCCGCAGACGGTCTCGTAGAAGCCGAAGCGCTCGGTGCCGAAGAGGAGGTTGTTCATCGTACCCTGGCTGCAGGCGACGAGGCCCAGCGCCTTGAGCAGGGTGTCGACCAGCCGCTGGCTCGTCTCGACGTTACCCCCCACCACGGCCGGCGCCGCGGCGGGATCTTCGGGGAACGGCGGATTCAGCATCCCCGGCGGAATCCGGATCTCCACCGCGCTCAGGATCCCTTCGTTCAGCGGCAGGGGCTCGGCGATCAGCAGGCGGAGGACGTAGAGGATGGCGCTGCGCACCACGGCGGGCGGAGCGTTGAGATTGCCGGGATGCACGCCCGCCGAGCCGGCGAAATCGACGACCGCGGCGGGATCGGCGCCGGCCCCCGCGATCTCGATGCGCACGGCGAGCGGCGAGCCGTCGTCCAACCGCTCGACGGCCTCGTAGCTGCCGGCGGGAAGGCGCGCCAGGGCCGCACGCAGGCGATCCCCCGCGCGCTCCTTGAGAGCCGCCATATACAGCGCCACGGTCTCCCGGCCGTGCTCGCGGACCAGGCCGCATAACGCCTCGGCGCCGCGATGGTTCGCCGCCGCGGCCGCACGCAGATCGGCCAGGTTCTCTTCCACCGCGCGCGTCGGAAACGGCGCTGCGAGCAACAAGGAGCGCATCTCCCGCCATCGCGGCTCGCCCTTCCTCACCAGATGCATCGGCGGGATCACCACGCCTTCTTCGACCAGCCTCCGCGCGCCGGGCGGCATCGATCCCGGTCTGCTGCCGCCGATCTCGGCGTGGTGCGCGCGGCTGGCCACGTAGCCGAGCAGGGGGCCGCCCTCTTCTTCGAAGACCGGCGTGACCACCGTCACGTCCGGCAGGTGCGAGCCGCCGAACGCCGGATGGTTGGTGACGACGACGTCCCCCGGCTCCATGGCGATCACTTCGCGCAGGCTGCGCACGCAGAGGCCGAGGGCCCCGAGATGCACCGGGATATGGGGAGCGTTGACCACCAGCTCGCCGCCGGCGTCGAGCAGGGCGCAGGAGAAGTCGAGCCGCTCCTTGACGTTGGTGGAGACGGCGGTGCGCTGGAGGCGCTCCCCCATCTGCCGCGCGATGGCCGCGAAGCGATGGGTGAAGAGCTCGAGCTGGACGGCTTCGGGGCGGAGAGGCATCGACGACAGTCTACCGGTAGTCGCCAAAGAGCACGTGGGAAGCCCAATGCCGCCCTTCGATCCCCTCGCGCAGGAGCTGTAGCTGCGCCTGGCGGAGCGCCTCGGCCTTGGTGACGTCGCCCTGCATCCACCGCCGGTAATACTCCATCGCCAGCGTCTGCGCGCTCTCGGGATGGACGTGAACCAACGGCGCCACGACCGTCGCCGTACCGGCTTGGATGAACGCGCGCACGAAGCCGCCGACGTCCGTGCGCGTCAGCATGCGGAAGCGCCCGCCCTGGCAGACGTTCATGAACACGAGCTCGGCGCGCAACCGCCCGTCGAGCTGCAGCACGTCTTTCGCCGTCAGCTTCCTGCCGTTCCCCAATTCCAGCCGCGACGCGGACATCGTCTCCAACGTATCGCTGGACACGGAGCCGTGACACGCCAGGTGCAATACGGGAAATTGCGGCGCCTCGCCGAGGACCTGCTCCGGCGTGACCTCATCCAACAGAACCTTGTGAGCCCTCCACGGCAGATCGGCGACCGCCCGCGCCTGTTCGGCGAATTTGTGGCCTTCACTCTCGCCGGCGCCGACGGCCAGGCACGCGCTTGTCCTTTGCTGCAGATGTAGCGAACGGCACCAAGCGAGGACCGCGGCGGAGGGAGCGCAGGCCAGCGCGAAAGATTCGATCAAATAACCGGCATCGCCCAGCTTCAGCGCGGCGAAAGGCGCGAGATAGAGATACGAATCCGGCAGGATGTAAAGGATATCGCTGTAGCCGGCGGCCCGCCGCAGCGCCTCCGCGAGGTCAGGGTTGAGCAGTTGCTCGGACAGATCGGCGGCGCTGTTGAAGATATCCTCCGTCCACAGCTCCGTGTCGGTTCTCGTCTCTTTCTGCGGTCCGAGCAGCGTACGGAGGCGGCCGCCGGTGAGCGGCAGAAAGAATATCTGAGGATCGCTCGCCCGCGGGTCGAGCAGCAACGCCAGGGTGCCCCAATTCAGAACGGCGAACACCAGCATCGCCGCCTGCTCGGCGGCCAGCCACGCATGCACCTCGTTGAACGTCGTCCGCGCCGGCCGCGCCTCGGCGGCGATGCCCAGGCGCGCCAACTCGCGGCGCATGCTTTGCGCGCGTCCCTTTTCCGCCCACTCGAAGGCTTCCCGCCCGCGCTCCATCTTCGCCAGGAGCCACGCGGCCGCCACGTGCAGGTTCTCGAATTCGTCCAGGCGGTCGCGCCATTCGGCGCCTGAGTCTGCCGTGTCCGCGTTCAACTGGTCTTCGAGGAACGCGACGGCGCGTTGCGCAACGTCGAGCGCCTCCTCGTACTGCTCCAGTGAGTGGAACGACAGCAGTTTCTGCTCGATCACCCGGCGGCGCTGCTCGGCTGTAGGAGACGCCTGCTCCGCGCGGCCGAGGTCCGCCAGCGACAGATGGAATTCCTGCCGCTCGTAGTACGCCTGGGCGCGCCCCAACAGCGCCTGCGCGTAATCCTCCGGCGAGCCGATCCGGCGCAGCTCCTCCAATTCCTGCTCGGCGACGGCGTGTTGCGCGGAATCGGCGCTTTTCGTGCGGAGCGGAATCGACGTGACGAGCACCTGCGCGATCTCCATGGGGATCTGCAGGGAACGTACGATCGGCAACGCTTCCTCGGCGTGCCGGATCGCCTCTTCAATCTGCTGTTGCGCCTCGTGCCAACGCGCCAGCTCCAGTTGGACGAGCCATTGCTTGTGCGGCAGTGACCGCGCCGCATCCTGCGCCGCTTCCAGATACTCGGCGGCGCTATCGAAGACCTCAAGCGCGATCAACCGGCGCGCCGCGAGCAGCTCGAGGTCCGTCAGCGCGGCCGCATCCGTGCCCGCCGAGGCTCGCAGCCGTTTCAGCTCGCGTTTCAGCTCCTGCAGCGCTTCGCCCGTCGGGTCGGCAGCGAGCCTGGAATGGTACTTCTTGATCCGAAGCTGATCGGCGAGCTTGGTCAGCCCATGGGTCTCGGCCAGTTGCAGCGCCTCGTCGAGATAAGCCAGGAACTCGCCGCGAAGGCCGTGTCTGTACGACCAGTCTGCGGCTTGCATACGCACCTGCGCCGCGGCTTGCCACTGCTCATAGGCCAGGAACTCCCGGTAGGCCTCCTCGAATTGCGCGGCTGTGGCCTCATACTTGCCGACAGGGCTCAAGCTCACTCCTGCGCCGAGACGTTGGCCAGCGCCGCGCGCAGCATCGGGCGGGCGGGATGCTGCTGATCGCCTATCAGGGCGAGCGCCTCCTCGAACGCCGCGCGGGCCTCGGGCAGCCGCGACAGCAGGAAGGCTGCCTGTCCCTGCCCATAGAGCAACTGCACTCTCGTCTCCACGGCCTCGTGCCGCAGTTGAGGGATCTGGGCCGGCCCCCAGTCGGTCTGCCGCAGGAACTCTTCTTGCGCGCTGAATGACGCCGCGCATTTTTCCAGGGCCTCGGTCAGCAATTGGAAAGCCTCGGCAGGACGGCTGGTGATGCAGGCGAATCCCCGGCCGGCGATCTCCTGCGCCTCATTCTGCTGGGCCTGCAACGCCAGCGCCCGCTGGGCCAATGGTCCTGGAGGTGGATCGGGCTCGGTCATTTCCCCAGCGCCTCCAGCAGGGACTTGGGCAGATCCTT
Organism: Thermoanaerobaculia bacterium; assembly: GCA_036558045.1. Lineage (GTDB taxonomy): Bacteria > Acidobacteriota > Thermoanaerobaculia > Multivoradales > UBA5704 > DATARR01. The sequence goes on along the minus strand of DATBGJ010000524.1, from coordinate 1,259 downwards.
GACCAGGCCCGCCAATTCGTGAACGAGCTCGGGCGCGCGGCCCTTGATGGAAAGTTTCATGCCCTTTTTCGTCTTGATGTCGACGTTGCTGGAAAGGATCGCCAACGCGACGACGACGACACCGAGCGTCACCGGATCGATCATCATGTGGGGTTCCGTGGCACGCGCGACGGCCTGCTCGACGTGGGGCCGCAGCGCATCGTCCTGCGCGAAACGGTGCAACAGGAATTTGCTCACTCCACCTTTGGCGGCGGCATTGCCTTCGCCCAGCAGCGTATCGAGCACCGGCGCGACCTCGTCGCCGGCGGATTCCTGCATCTGGTCGGCGAGGGTCTCGATGCGCGCCAGCGGCGGCTTCTGTTCTCCTTCCCACAGAGGAGCGGGGAGGAGATCGTAGAACAAGCCACACGCGCGAATCGCCTGCTCGGGCGTCAGCGCGTCGATGCGCTCGTCGGCGGACTGGGAATGATCGCTTGCGGTTGTCATATGTAAATACATAACCTCCTGTATATAACCTTAATATTAAGATCTATGATAAGGTATTCCAGAGCCGGCGTCAACGCATCCAAGCTTTCTCAGTTCTCCGCCGCCGACTCCAGGCCCACCCGCACCAGCAGGTTCTGGAGGATGCGCGCCGTCATTCCCCAGATCTGGCGGCTGCCGATGTGGTAGATGAGGATGTTGCGCTTCATGCCGTTGATGAGCACCTCGCGCTCCTCCACCAGGCGCGGATTGGCGAAGGCGGTCAGCGGCAGGTTGAAGACCTCCGCGATCTCCGCCTCGCTCGGCTTGAGCTGGTGAGGATACGGGATGGCGCCGACGCACGGGATGACGCGGAAGCCCATGGGGCTCTCCACCTCGTCCAGCTCGCCCAGCTTGAGCACCACCTTGGGATCGAGGCCGATCTCCTCTTGCGTCTCGCGCAGCGCCGCCGCCCAGGGGTCCTCCTTGAGCTCGCGGCCGCCGCCCGGAAAAGCGATCTGGCTGCGATGGCTCGGCAGGGTGTCCGTGCGCTTGGTGAGCACCGTCCACAGCTCGCCGGCTTCGACGTAGAGCGGCACCAGCACCGCGGCCTGCCGCAGCTCGCTCGGCGGCAGCCGGCGTGGCGGCGGCGAGGCGAGCCGTTCCCGCAGGGTCATGATCCAGCTCTGGCGCGCGCCTTCCATCATCCCTCCCAACGGCTGTGGATCAGGTCCCGGGGCGGCAGGACGCGGAAGCCGATCGGCGTGGCCGGCGCGCCCGGAAGCCGAAAGTCCAGC
>DATBGJ010000523.1:0-3830 GCA_036558045.1 Thermoanaerobaculia bacterium | reverse complement strand
CCGCGACCGCGCGGAGGGGCGGCTGCCCATGGCCGTGGTGGCCACCGCGGGCACCACGTCGACCACCAGCGTCGACCCCATCCCGGAGATCGCCGACCTCTGCGCGCGCGAGGGGATCTGGCTCCACGTCGATACGGCCTATGCGGGCTCGGCGGCGATCTGCCCGGAATTCCGCGAGCGGATGCCCGGCCTCGAGCGCGCGGACTCCCTCGTGGTCAATCCCCACAAGTGGCTGTTCACGCCGGTGGACTGCTCGGTGCTTTTCGTGCGCGATCCGGCGCTGCTCAAGGACGCCTTTTCGCTGGTGCCGGAGTACCTGCGCACGGACGACGGCGAGGTGACGAACCTCATGGACTACGGCTTCCAGCTCGGCCGCCGGTTCCGCGCCTTGAAGCTGTGGATGGTGATCCGCGCCTTCGGCGTCGAGGGCCTGCGCGAGCGCATCCGCGAGCATTGCGCCCTGGCCCGCGAGCTGGCGGACCGGCTGGCCGCCGATCCCCGCTTCGAGCTGGCGGCGCCGGTGCCGTTCAGCACCGTCTGCTTCCGCGCCCGCGTCGAGGGCCCGCCCGCGGAGCAGGACCGTTTCAACGAGCGGCTGCTGGCGCGCCTCAACGCCGCCGGCCCGGTCTTCCTCTCCCACACGGTGCTGCGGGGGCGCTACACGCTGCGCGTGGCGATCGGCAACCTGCGCACGGAGCGCGCGCACGTCGAGGGCCTCTGGAACCTTCTCGTCGATTGCCTCCTCCGGTAAGGCCTACGGGTGGTCGTAGTAGAAGTGGTAGGTACCGGACCCGCTGTAGGAGTAGACGCCCCAGAGATACCAGCCGGCGGCGCCGCTGTAGCTGATGCTCTCGTTGCTGGAGATGGTGGTGGCGCTCGCCACCTGCACCCATGCGGTGCCGTTCCACCGCCACAGGTAGAGATCGAAGTCGCTGCCGGCCGGTCCGCGCAGATAGGCGATCTGCACGCCCGTGTTGCCCCAGTAGTAGGTACCGCAGGGCTGGTATTGGGTGATGCCGGAGCTGCCGATGTAGTTGGTGAAGGTCTCGTAAGCGGCAGGGAAGCTCGAGCCGTACAGGGCGTTGAGGCCGTTCTGGTCGTCGGTCTCCGTGGTGGCCGGATTGTCGTTGCAGTAGGAGACCGACGAGAACATCGTGGCGCCGCTCACCGGAGAGTGGCCCAGCCCGAGGCCGTGGCCCGCCTCGTGCACCATGACGCCCTCGATGTAGATCTCGCTGGAGCACCCGACGCCGCCCGCGTCCTCGCCCTCGGAGGTCCAGTTGTAGCCGGTGCTGTTGGTGACGATGTCGGCGTCGGTGATCTTCCACGAGCCGGAGCCGGCGGCGCGCTCGGTGTAGTAGGCGGTGAAGGTGGCCGCCAGGCACGTGCCGGTGCAGGCCGACAGCGGATCGGTCAGGTTGAGCATCGGGATGCCGTCGCCCAGCGAGAAGCCGGCGATCGATCCCTTGTGCGCCTTGATCACGGTGCCGGAGTTGTCGCCGTTCCAGGCATTGGCGGAGGTGATGGCGTCGACGACGCGGGTTTCGCCGCCGTCGGCGTCCAGGATCGAGGGCACGCCGCCGGCGCGGTTGTCCACGATGTAGTCCGGCGGGCAGTCCCAGGTGCGGGCCGGCGAGAGGGTGACGTAGGCGGAGAGGCTGCCCGCGCAGAGCAGCAGCAGGACGGCGACGAGGAACGGGCTGACGAGCCTGATCGCTTTCATGGCTCGATCCTCCCGGCCCGCTCCGCGGATTCACGGATCCGGCGCTTGAACTCGTCGAGCGGCACCGCCTGCGGCACGCGCGCCGGCGTGCCGTCCGCCTTGAGGATGCGGACGTTCTCCGCCTCCCAGGTCGGGAAGGTCCAATCGCGTCCCTGTGCATCCTTACGGATCTCGAGCTCGCCTTGGCGATAGGCCAGCACGCGGTGCGCGCCGTCCTCGTCCCTGCGGGAGGGCTCCAGGAAGAGCAGCAGCCGCTGGCCCTTGCGGAAGGTGGGGAAGCCGTGGGCCTCGATCACCATGCCGCCTACCTCGCCGCCGAAGGTGACGAGGCGCACGTGCGAGCGGTCCGGGCCGAGCAGCGTATTCTCGACCTCGAGCATCGCCTCGGTCATGATGGCCGTCCCCTCGCGGTTCCAGAACGACACCACGTCGATGACCCGGCCCTGCACCACCGACTCGGCCTGCTGGACCATCTCGTCCTGGCTGATCGCCAGGAAGGTGGACGCTCCGGCCGGCAAAGCGAGCGCGAGCACGCCGCAGAGAAGCATCCAGAGCGTTCGCTTCATGGAGATCTCCTTTTCCTCTTTGAAGACAGCGGATTCGGATGATGGACCGCCGGAACGACGGAGCTGCTCGCCGGAAGAAGTTCGACCGGCATCTATTCTAGGCGACAAGGGGAGGATGGGCGTTACAAATCCTCCGCCTCCCTTCAAATCAACCCTTTTTGGATCGGGGGATCGATGTCAGGACCAACCCTGCCAGGGCGGCTGCCGCGAGGATGAGCCCGAGGAGCAGCCCGGGAGCCCGGTAGACCAGGTCCACCCGGTGCTCGCCGGCCGGCAGCCAGGCGGCGACGAACGGCCCGTTGGCCGTCGAGATTGGATGGGGCCGCGCGTCGAGCAACAGGGTCCAGCCGCCGTCCTGGTAGATGCTGGAGGCGAGGAGCCGGTCTTCCGCCAGGTGAACCCGGCCGGCGACGTGCGCCGGCTCGAGGGAGAGCCCCTCCACCGCCGGCTCCTCCGGGCGCACGGGCGTCAGGAACAGCCGGGGCAGGAACTTCTCCCGCTCGAAGACTCGCGAGGCATGGTCGCGGAAGACCGCGCGCCAGCCGGCGGTGGACTTCGTCCTCCGCGGCGCGACGACGTAGCGCACTCCGAGGAGCTCATAGAGCGGATGCTCGGTCTTGGTCAGCCGGTGCTCCGTGGCGCGGATCGAGGCGCTGACCGGCGCCAGGGTACGCGCGTAAGCGAAGGGCTTGAACGGGTTCGAGATCCGGATGTCCGCGAGGCCGTAGACCGCGGCGGAGTTGGGCAGCAGCTCGTCGCCCAGGCCCGCGATGCGGTAGCCGCCGGCGTGCTCCTGCAGGAACCTGATCGAGGGCAGGACCGGATAGAACCTGCTCCGCGGCACGGACGGATTGGCGGGCTGGTGAATGACGAGAAGCTCGGCCGCTAAAAGTGCGGTGAGGATCCAGAGGCCAACGCGTGGTCGCCCTTGTCCGTCCGTGCATGTCGAAGATCTCTGCAGGATCAGGATGGCCGCCGCCGCGGCGACCACGCCGAGCTGCAATCCCATCCAGAACCACCGCAGATGGAGCAGCGCCTTCACCTCCGGCGAGAGGAGATAGCCCCACGCGATGAGGCCGAGAAGGATGAGGGCGCAGCCGGCGATCGCACCGCGGCTCGGCCCCTCGCCGCGCCGCCAGCGTTCCACCGCGCAGGCGGCGGCGTAGGCCAGCGAGAAGGCGGCCACCAGAAGCAGGCGCCGGTGAGCGCTGATCGACTGGTTGAGCAGCGGCACTGCCGAGAGGATGCGCGGAATCCCGGGAACGCGCAGCGCGATCACCAGGCTGGAGGCCACCAACGCGAGGAAGAGCCGTTCCTGCGGAAAGCGGCGCGCGGCGGGAAAGAGAGCGAGCAGAGCGGCCAACAGAGCGGCGCCGCCCACGAAACCGCTGGCGTCCTCGTTGGTGTTGGCTTCTCCCCAGTAGTCGCTCCAGCGGCTGTTGCCGAAAGCGTTCGGCGCGAAGACCGGCACCAGCCGCTTTTCGATCCCCTCCGAGGTCTGTCGCCGTTCCGCCGCGGTTTGCCAGCCGGCCAGGGTGGGA
>DATBGJ010000522.1:0-2593 GCA_036558045.1 Thermoanaerobaculia bacterium | reverse complement strand
GGGCACCTCTATGTTGTACGCCGTGGCGCCACCGGGCTGCTGGTGGGGGCGACGGTCGAGGAGGCGGGGTTCGACAAGCACAACACGGTCGAGGGGATCGAGGACCTCCTCGCCTTCGCCCGCCGGCTCCTCCCCGGTATCGGCAAAAGTCGTCTGGAGACCCTCTGGGCGGGCTTGCGGCCCGGCACTCCGGACGGCCTGCCGATCGTGGGGGGGATTCCCGGCTGGCCCGTGCTGGCGGCCACCGGCCACTTCCGCAACGGCATCCTGCTCGCCCCCTGGACGGCCCGGGAGGTGGCGCGGCTCGCCTTCGCGGAAGGGGGCGGGGAGATCCCGGAGCTGTCGCCGAAGCGCTTCCTCAACGGCTCCTGAAGGATATAATCCCCGCCACGGAGGGGCGAAACCGCCTACAATCTGGCCGCCAAAGGAGAGGCTTGGAATGACCCACATCATCACCGAACCCTGCATCGGAGTGAAGGATACGGCCTGCGTCGACGTCTGCCCGGTCGACTGCATCTACGGCAAGAACGAGGACTGGGAGATGCTCTACATCCATCCCGAGGAGTGCATCGACTGCGGCCTCTGCATCGACGCCTGTCCCGTCGAGGCGATCTTCCCCATGGAGGAAGTGCCCGACAAGTGGAAGAGCTTCATCGCCAGGAACTACGAGCACTTCGGGATGACCTCTCCCTGAGCCGGCCGGGCCTTCCCGCGAAGGAACAGCCGACAGCTCTGCGTCCCCTCCACTAAACCTTTCGACGGGTTTCCCTCTCGCGGGGGAATTGGAAAATAGGTCCACCTGTTCTACAATTTGAGTGCGGAGGACTCAATCCTGCCGAATCCTCGTCCTCCGGAGAGCTCCGGGGAGGGAACGATCGCATTGGACTACAAGGACTATTACGCCACGCTCGGAGTCAAGAAGGACGCCAGCCAGGAGGAGATCCAGAAGGCGTACCGGAAGCTGGCGCGCAAGTACCACCCGGACGTCAACAAGGACCCCAAAGCGGAGGTCAAGTTCAAGGAGATCGGCGAGGCGTATGAGGTCCTGAAGGATTCCGAGAAGCGGCAGAAGTACGACCAGTTCGGGTCGGCCTGGAAGAATGCCCGTCAGACGGGCGCGCCGCCTCCGGGCTGGGAGAACGTCCACTTCGATTTCGGCGACGGTGGCGGGTTCGATTTCCGCGGCTTTGGCGGCGGCGGCGGTGGGGAGGGCTTCAGCGACTTCTTCGAGATGCTCTTCGGAGGGGGCGGTCCCGGCGGAGCGCGGCGGCGCGGGCCCGCGGGTTTTGGCGGCGACTCCGGCTTCGGGCCCCAGGCCGGCGGCAACACCGAGGCGACGCTGCCGCTCGCGCTCGAAGAGGCGGTCCAGGGCGGCCAGCGCGAGATCACCATCACCGATCCCAACACCGGCCAGCGGCGCACGCTCTCGGTGAGGATCCCCGCCGGGGTCCGCAGCGGCCAGAAGATCCGCCTGGCCGGCCAGGGCAGCCCGGGATTCGGCGGCGCCGCGGCGGGCGATCTCCTCTTGAAGGTCGAGATCCAACCGGACCCGCGGTTCCGGGTCGAAGGCTCGGACATCCACACCACCGTCGCGGTGTCGCCCTGGGCGGCCGCCCTCGGCGGCGAAGCCGAGGTGGAGACGCCGACCGGCCCGGTGCGCGTGAAGATTCCGCCGGGCTCTTCCTCCGGGCGCAAGATCCGGCTGCGCGGCCGCGGCCTCACGCAGGCGGGCGGCGAGAAGGGGGACCTGCTGGCGGAGATCCGCATCGTGGTCCCGGAGCGGCTGAGCGAGCGCGAGCGGGAGCTCTATGAGCAGCTCGCCGAGGCGGCCCATGATCAGGAGGCTCCAGTGTAGGGGCGGCATTCAGGAAAGAGAAAACCTTATGGACATCAATCGACTGACGCAGAAATCCCAGGAGGCGCTGCAGAGCGCCCAGACGAAAGCGCTGCGCTACGGCCATCAGGAGGTGGACGGCGAGCATCTGCTGCTGACGCTGCTCGAGCAGCCCGAGGGGCTGGTCCCCCGCCTGCTGGCGCGCATGGAAACGCCCACCGAGGCGATCAAGGCCGAGGTCGAGCGCGAGCTCTCCCGCCGGCCCAAGGTTTCGGGACCCGGCGTCGAGGCGGGCAAGATCTATCTCACCCAGCGGCTGCAGCAGATCCTGGTGCGCGCCGAGGACGAGGCCAAGCGGCTGAAGGACGAGTACGTCTCCGTCGAGCACCTGCTCCTCGCCATGCTCGACGACGGCGCTCTCGGCCGCCTGCTGGGGAGCTTCAACGTCACCCGCGACGCCTTCCTCGCCGCCCTCACGGCGGTGCGGGGCAACCAGCGGGTGACCAGCGCCATGCCGGAGGTCGCCTACGAGGCGCTGGAGAAGTACGGCACCGAGCTGGTGGCCATGGCGCGGCGCAACAAGCTCGATCCGGTGATCGGCCGCGACGCCGAGATCCGGCGGGTCATCCGCATCCTGTCGCGGAAGACCAAGAACAACCCGGTGTTGATCGGCGAGCCGGGCGTGGGCAAGACCGCCATTGTTGAGGGGCTCGCGCAGCGCATCGTGCGCGGCGACGTCCCCGAATGGCTGAAGGACCG
>DATBGJ010000521.1:0-2180 GCA_036558045.1 Thermoanaerobaculia bacterium | reverse complement strand
CCGAGCCGGTGCCCGGGCCGGAGTTGCCGGCGGCGAAGAAGATCAGGTCGTCCTTGTGGTTCCACATAAACTCGTCGACGTCCTGGCTGGCGGCCGAGTAGTTGCTCTGCACCGCCGCGTTCTCGTTGTCCCCCCAGGAGTTGGTGTGCAGGCGCGCGCCCTGGGTGTAGGCCTGCTGGAAGAGCGGGTTGAGGTCCACCACCGGGCAGCCGATGCCCGGCAGGTCGCCGCAGTTGTCGGTCTGGAAACCGGCGTCCTGGATCACCAGCTTGGCGCCCGGCGCCATGCCGTCCGCCGTGTCGTGAGTGAGGAGGTGGGAGAAGTTGTCGCCCGCCACCGTGCCGGCGACGTGGCTGCCGTGGTCCTGCGTGTCCCACTCGGTGTTGCTGATGCCGCCGGCGCACTCGCTGGAGGTGAGGAAGTCCACCGCGATGACCTTGCGCTGATTGGTGTTCACCGTCGTGCCGCCGTTGCAGGCGTTGATCGGCGGCAGGCCGAGGGACGTGTCGCGGAACCAGCACAGGTCGGCGTCGATGCCGGTATCGATGATGCCGACGGTCTGCCCCTCGCCGAAGATCCCCTGGCTGAAGATCGGCGTCGTCTGGCCGCCGGAGAGGCCCGACTGGCCCACCCAGATCGTCGTGTCGTTGAGCAGCGTGCGCCGGCCCTCGAGATCGATCCAGAACACCTCGTGGAGAGCCGCGAGCGACTCTCGCAGCTCGGCGATCTGGGGGGCCGTCAGCAGCAGGCGGACCTTGGAGAAGAAGACGCCGCGGCGGGCGCCGACGATCCGGCTCGCTCCGAGGTCGCCGAGCGCGTCCACGACCTCGCCGAGATCCGCATCCGGGAAGACGTGGAGCAACACCGGCACGAGACCGCCGCGGGCTGCTCCCGCCTTGGCCTCGCCGGCCGCGACGGCGGCGACGGCGGCGACGGCGGGAGAGAGCTTGTAGGCGGGGCGATAGGGGCCGGTCCAGCTCGCGCCGGTCGCGGCGAGGCCCGCCTTGGCGCCGCCCGGCGGCATCTTCACCAGGTACGTGTAGTAGGGCAGGTAGGCGTAGATGCGCAGGCTCGCCGCGCGCAGGGCCTTCATCTGTTGGGACGTCGCCGGGCGCGGGAATTTGACCAGCACGATCTCGCCCTGCCGCGCGTCCGCCGGCTCGGCGCGCAGCGCTTCGGCGCTCTCGGGCTCCGGCCGGCTGGTGTCGATGACGCGGGAATTGAGCGAGATGAGCGTAGCCGCCTTCGCTTCGAGATCCGCCTCCGGCTGCGCCGGCAGGCGGGATGAGACGGCGAGCAACGCCAGTGTAAAAGCGCTCCAGACCTTCTGCGATCCAGGCATCGAGACCTCCCTCCCTCTCGGGATCGACAACGGTTCGAAGAAAGCTCCTGCTATAGAGGGTGTCCTTCGGGGTAAAATGGAGCCTCGGAGCCTCATGAAGACACCCTTCCGTTTCGGCCTGCTTTTCTTCAGCGTGTTGGCGTGCGCCGGCTGCGATCAGGCGGCCAAGGCGCTGGCCCGCGGCGCGCTGGAGTCTGCGCCGCCGGTGTCGCTGCTCGGCGGTGCCGTACGGCTGGAGTACACCGAGAACCCCGGCGCCTTCCTCAGCCTCGGCGCCAACCTGCCGCCGGCGGCCCGCTTCCTGGTGGGAGTGGTCTTCGTCGCCGGGGCCCTCGCGGCGCTGCTCGTCTTCACCCTGCGCGGAGCCGGCCTCTCGCAACGGCAGAAGGCCGGCATGATGCTGATCCTCGGCGGCGGCCTCGGCAACCTGATCGATCGCCTGTTGAACGGCGGTCAGGTGATCGACTTCGTCAGCCTGGGAGTCGGCCCCCTGCGCACCGGCATCTTCAACCTCGCCGACGTCGCCATCACGGCGGGCGTGCTGCTGGTGTTCCTGTCGTTTCGGAGGAGGAGCGGGCTCGAGCCGGATTCAGAGCGGCTCGCATAAATGAGGCCTCTCAATCCGGTCCCGCCCGGAAGGCCGGGGCGCACCTATCTCATGGAGAGTATCATCCAACCTCTGGGTTGGCACGAATCCTGCGTATCTTAAAATAATCTTGAGGAGGCAGGGTGGATGAAATGAACGGCCTCCAAACTCCAGCTCGGCTGATAACTGCCGCATTCCCACCGGAACCGCCTTCCGACTCCGGGGAACAGATCCCGTCCCTCGGACGCCGAT
>DATBGJ010000520.1:0-3365 GCA_036558045.1 Thermoanaerobaculia bacterium | reverse complement strand
GGCGCGCAGCATCGGCCCGGCCGTGGCGACCGGCAACTTCGCCGACCTCTGGGTCTATCTCGTCGGTCCGATCCTGGGCGGCGTCATCGCCGGCCTGCTCTACAAGACGATCTTCGAGGAGCGGGACCACCCGCATCCGCGGAAGAAATAACCTTTCAATTCCAGCGCGGGGCTGTCAGTGGACGGCCCCGCTTCCCCGCGGCAGCACATCCGGCCACCAACCATCCGGCTGATTCACCGGCCACGGGCAGGTCTGCTGAATCTTCAACTCGTGCATCATGGGGTGGTCGTAGCGCAGGGGGAAAACGAAGTCGCGCCGTTTCATCGGACCGCCGCAGCGGTATTGGGGATTGCCGAAGGCCATGGCGACGAGCAGCACGATCTCCAGGGAGGCGTAGATCCAAGTCGCTTTCATGACGCGCGAGGAGACCCGCGTGCGTCCGAGGGCGCCCACCCAGAGAAGGACCGGCAGGATGGCGGCATGGAGAACGGTCAAGCCCTGCCACATCATGATCGTCGTCGGCGATAGCGCGAAGACGATCGCTGCCGAGAGGAACGAGACGCGCGCGTAGCCCTTGAGCCAGTCGCGATCCGTCAACCCGGGCGCCAGCTTTTTCTGCCACAGCCGCCGCGCTCCACGCCACAGGCGGGCGTTCGCCAGCAACGGGATCGCCAGGGTCAGGGTGAGGACGCTACGCGCGCCTTTGTTGAGGATCAGTCCCAGGCCCGGATCGGAGCCGAGCAGGCTGGAGAAGTCGAAGTCGGACATGCGGTCCGAGAGGGCGAGCGAGGCATAGCGCAGCCAGTACATCAGCCCGCGCACGAGCGGGAAGACGAGGATCAGGCCGCGCCCGAGAAAACCCTTGTCCGCTCCGGTGAGGATGGACGGCTGAGACGCCACGTCGATCGCCCATGGAATGAGCGGCAGCGAAGCCAGGATCCCGCCCGCGATGGCACCGCCCCAATGAATCCGGAAATACCGGCGCAGCCACAGCAGGAGCGAGGCGACGGCCAACAGCAGGAACGAGGCATGGATCTGGAACGCCAGCGCCAACCCTGCGGCGTGCAGGAAGGAGGGCCAGAAACGGGCGCGCTGGCGCTGCGCGAGCGCGCTCCACAGGTGGATGGCACCGAACAGAAAGAGATAGTTCGGATTCCACAGGAACGCCGCGAAATAGAGCTGCCAGGGGTTGAGCCAGTAGAGCACGGCGAGCAGCACCCGCTCGAAGGGAGAGAGGATGCGCCTGAGCGTGCCGTCGAGGAGCCAGTAGGCGGCGACGTGGAAGAGGAGGATGAAGAGGCTCGGCGCGCGGTGGTCCTTCCACAGCATCAGCGGCAGGCCCACGAGCAGGCTGGTGATGCCGCCCGGGGCCTTGCCGCCGGTGGACATGGGATTGCCGTACGAGATCCATTTCCCCTCGGCGGCCAGCAGCCAGCCGCGCGCCAGCAGGTTGAGCTGATCGCCGCCCACCTGGCTGCGGACCAGCATGAGGACCGCGATGGCCAGGCCGGCGGCGAAGAGGATCCAGACCGCGCGGGCCGCCGCGGCCGGAGAGAGCCGGCATGGGTTGGATGAGTACATCGGCAGAAGGTGGCGAGGCCCGAACTATATACTTTGAGGCCCGTGCAGCCGCAAACGTCGGAGGTTTCGCCGCGCCCGCGATGGCCGCGCGTCCTGCCATGGACGGCGGTGGCCGGGCTGTATACCGCGCTCACCCTCGTCTACTTCTGGCCTCTGCCACGGCTTTGGAGCGATCACCTCGGCCCGGACCTCGGGGACCCGCTGTTCAATCTCTGGGTGCTCAAGTGGGGAGTCCATCAGCTCCGGCTCGGCCTGCCCGACTTCTGGGACGCCAACATCTTCTATCCCGCCAAGGGCACCCTCGCCTTCTCCGACCACCTGCTGGGACCGGCGGCGCAGCTCGCCCTCTTCCTGCTGGTGATCCCCAACGCCATCGCCGGCTACAACTCCCTGTTCCTCTCCTCCTTCGTGGCCTCCGCGCTCGCGACCTGCTGGGTCCTCCGCCGTTGCGGGCTCTCGTGGCCGGCGGCCGTGCTGGCCGGCATGATGTACGCGTTCTCGTCCTTCCGGCTCTCCCAGACGCCCCACCTGCAGGTCCTCATCGCGCAGTGGATTCCCCTCACCCTGTGGTTCTGGGACCGGCTCCTCACCCGACGCACATGGAAAAACGCCGGCCTCTTTCTCCTCTTCTACCTGTTGAACCTCTCGGGCGGCTGCTATCTCGCGTACATGATCCATTTCCCGCTGCTGGCGATCCTGATCAGCCGCGCGCTGGCGGAAAAAAGAGAGCTGGTTTCCCTGCGCTCCTTGCGGGTCCTCGCGCCGGTGGCCCTGGCGGCGGGCGTGGCCGTCGCCATGCTCTTCCTGCCCTACGTGCGGATCTCGCGCGCGCAGGGCCTCACCCGCTCCGCGGGCGAGATCGAGGAGTTCGGCGCCACCTGGGTGAGCTACTTCAGCCCCGCGCGTGAAACCCTTTATTTCGGCCCGCCGGCGGATGAGCTCCTGCATAGGATCTGGGGAGACTCGGCGGACCGCTTCTTTCGTCCCGAGAACTCGCTCTTCGCCGGTTTCCTGCCGACGGTCTTCTTCTTCGCGGGAGCCGTCGTCGCCTGGCGCCGGCGCAAGGAGGGGCCGCCCGACATCTGGGCTCGCGGGCTCTTCCTCTCGGGCCTCCTCTGCTTCGCCCTCTCGCTGGTGCGGGTCTACCTGCCGCTGATGCGGATCGTCCCCGGGCTCGCGGGAATGCGCGTGCCGGCTCGCTTCTACGCCTTCACGTCGCTGACCATCGTCTACTTCGCGGCGCTGGGCGTGGACGCCCTGCTGCGCCGTGTGCGTAGCCCAGGTGGCCGGATCGCCGTGGTCTCCGTGCTGGCCATCGTCCTCGCCGCCGAGCTGGCGCCGCGCGCGCTTCCCTGGGAGCGCCTGCCGCGCGAGGAGGAGCTGCCGCAGGTCTACCGCTGGCTCCGGGACCAGCCGGACGTCAAGGCCCTGCTCGAGATCCCCACCTCCGGAGACAGCCGCGAGACCGACTATCTCTACGCCTCGACCGTGCATTGGAAACCGATCGTCAACGGCTACGGCGGCTACGTGCCGGTGAGCCACCAGATGCTGATCGGCCGCATCGGCTTCCTGCCCAACCCTGCCGTCTTCGACCTGCTGCGCGACTGGTGGGTCACCCACATCGTCGTCCACGCGCGCCGGCCGGGGAGGGTGAAGGCGTTGCGGCGATGGGAAGGCCGGTTCGCCGGCGGACCGCGGCGCCAGTTGGAGAAGGTGTATCAGTCGGACGGGATCTACGTGTATCGGCTGCTCGACGGCGCCAGCTCGAGGAAACCGAAGCGCG
>DATBGJ010000519.1:0-7019 GCA_036558045.1 Thermoanaerobaculia bacterium | reverse complement strand
AGCACAGCATGGCCGCCAGCGAGGCGACCGCGCCCACGGCCCAGCCGCCCCAGGTGGCGAGCGCCAGGACGGCCAGCAGATAGAGGAACCCCGCGGTGGTGGCGTTCGCTCCGGGTACCTTGCCGGCCACGGTGACCAGGGCCACGGCGAACGGCATGGCGATCCAGGCGAGGGCGCGCCGCCGCTGGGCAGGCCGGATCATGGCCGCGCATCCGGAGGGTGGAGCAGCCGCAGCACGCCGAGCAGGCTCTGCGGCTCGTGCGGCGTGCTCCGCCAGCGGCGGGCATCCCGAATCAGCTCCGGAGCCGCGGCGTCCACGCCGGCCACCAGCACGCCGGCGGCGCCCTTCGGGCCTCCGCTCTCCAGCCGCTGCACGACGCCGCGCACGGCCTCGCCGTTTTCGGCGCCGCGCAGCCAGATGAGGATCCCGGGGCAGTAGGGGATGGCGGCCTGGATCTGCGGCTGCGTCGTGCGGTTGAGCACCTGCACGTGCAGCGAGATCTCGCCCCGCCGGCTGGCGAAGGCGACGCTGCCGGCCTGGCGCGGCTCGACCTGCTCGGCGAGCCGGCGCAGGGCCTCGTTCTGGCGGAACCCCGGCGCTTCGGTCAACAGGCGGCGCAGGGCCGGCCAGACCTCCGGCTCGACGAGCACGAGGTAGGGAAGGGCAGAGCCGGTGAAGCCACCCTGTCTCGCGGCCTCGATCAAATCCTCTACCGCCAGATCGAGGAGGAGGGAGGTCGAGATCTCGCGGGTGTTCTGCAGCTCCGCCCCCGTGTCGGCCGGCCGCGGCGCGATCGCTCCGTGCTCCACCAGCAAGGCCACGGCCAGGCGGGTGGAGAGGGGAGCCTCCGCCTCGTCGGCGATGAGATCGAACAGCCGTGTTCCCGGCCCTTGGAACACGCGGTCGAAGACGCGCCGCAAGGGCAGGCTGCGGAAATCCTTGTCCACCTCCGGCAGATCGGGAGTCGTTGCCTGCAGCGCCTGGCCCGTGGCCGGCAGGTGATGGCGGCGCGTGGCCAGCTCGTCCTTGAGCCACGCTGCATCCAGCAACAGCTCCTGCAGGCGCAGTCCCGGGGCCGGCCGCGGAGACGCCGCCATCTCCGGCAGCCATGGATCGAAGCGGAAGCCGCCTTCCTCCAGCGACAGCAGGGCCAGCAGCGCCTCGCGGCCGCGGAGCCCTCGCCAGCGGGCCTCCATCGCCTCGCCGTCGCGCATCTCCAGCGAGCCCGCGCCCGCCGGGCCGTTCACCCGCAGCACGCCGCTCTTGCGCGCCTGACCCAGGTATTGCAGCAACGCCCACAGCGGATGGTTCGTCAGGTCCCCCTGCAGCACCTGCTGAGCGGCCGTGCGGGCGGCGAGCAGCCGGTCGAGCCGCAGCAGCAGCTCCTCCAGATCGCAGGGACGGGCGAGGTAGTCGTCCACGCCGGTGCGCAAGGCGGCGATGCGGTCCGCCGGCTCGTTGCGGTCCGAGAGCATGAGGATGGGGACGGTCCGCGTCGCGGGCTCCGCACGCAGGACGGCCACGACGTCCAGCCCCACGTTCGGCGACTCGCTGAGCACCACCAGGTCCACGTGCTGGTCGCGGGCGGCGGCGATGATGCGCACGCTGTCCGTCAGCCGTTGCACCTCGTGCCCGGCCACGTGCAGCCGGTCGGCAAGCACGGCCGCGAACACGGAATCGGGCTCGATCAGGAGGATCTTGGCCACGGCGGGATCATTCTATGTGCGGTTCCAGTAAGATCGGCGACCATGGAACCCCCGCTCGCCGCCTGGGAGAGCTTCTACGTCATCGTCGGCTCGTCCGCCGCCGCGCTGACGGGCCTGCAGTTCGTGGTGATCGTCCTCGGGGCCGAGAGAGAGACCGTGGGGGACCTGCAGACGATCAGCGCCTTCGGCACCCCGACGGTCGTGCATTTCTGCGCCGTCCTGCTCATCTCGGCCCTCCTGAGCGCACCCTGGCACGGGCTGTCGTTCGCCGCGCTCGCTCTCGGCGCCTGCGGGGTGGCCGGAGTGGTGTACTCGGTGATCAATGCCCGGCGTGCCCGGCAGCAGACGGGTTACGAGCCCGTGCTGGAGGATTGGATCTGGCACTTCACGCTTCCGCTCGTCGCCTATGCGGCTCTGCCGATTGCCGCGGCATGCCTCCGGGGACGCCCCGAGCTGGCCCTGTTCGCGGTCGGTGCGATCGCGATCCTGCTGCTCTTCATCGGCATCCACAACGCTTGGGATGCGGTGACGTACATCGCGGTCACCCGGCGGCAGAAGCCGGAGAAGCAGTGAAGCCTTTCCTCGTCCTCCCCCTTCTCCTCCTCGCCGCGCCGCCTGACGCTCCTTCCAAGGACGAGCTCCTCTGGCATCACCGCAATCTGGGCAAGGCGTTCTACGAGAACCCCACCACCCAGTATCAGGCGGTCGAGGAGTTCAAGGCCGCGCTGGAGCTGGTTCCCGGCTCGGCCCGCGAGCGGCTGAACTACGGGCTCGCCCTGCTGCGCGCCGGCAAGACCGAGGAGGGAGTCGCCGAGCTGGAGAGGGTGCAAAAGCAAGACCCGTCGATCCCCCATACCTGGTTCAATCTCGGCATCGCCTACAAGCGCGCCGGCGACTACGACCGCGCCACCGCCCAGTTCGAGAGGATGGTGGCGCTGGCGCCGGACGAGCCGGCCTCCCACTACCAGTTGGGAACGCTCTACAAGCTCGCCGGCAAGCAGGACCTCGCCATCCACGAGCTCGAGACCGCCGAGCGGCTGGCGCCCAATCTCGCCGGCCCGCACTTCCAGCTCTTCAACGCCTACCGCGCCGCCGGCCGCGCCGACGACTCCAAGCGCGAGCTGGCGATTTTCCAGGAGGTGCGCAAGCTGCAGGAGGGCGCCGCCGTTCCGGAGGACCTGGAGTGGAGCTGGTACGCCGAGATCTACGACGCGCCGCCGGAGCCTCAGGGGACCTCTTCCGCTGCCGCACCGCCGAAGTGGGAGGGCCGCGAGCTGGCCTCGGGCCTCGACGCCGCCACGGCGTCTCTCGCCGTGCTCGATGCGGACGGCGACGGCCAGCCGGACCTCCTCGCCGCCTCCGCCGCCGGCGCGCTGCTCTTCAAGCGCGGCGCCGAGCGCGTCGAGGCGAGCGGCCTCGCGGAGGTGAAAGGGATCACCGCCGCCGTTCCCGGCGACTTCGACAACGACGGCCTGGCGGATCTCTGCCTCGTGGCCGGCGGCGCCGCGTCGCTCTGGCGCAACGCCGGCGGACGCTTCGAGAAGGTCCAGGCAGCGCTCCCCGCAGGCAATTTCCGCACCGCCGTCTGGCTCGATTTCGATCACGACTACGACCTCGACCTGCTGCTGCTGGGAGACGGCGCGGCGCTGGCGCGCAACGAAGGGACCGGCGGGTTCCACGACGAAACGAAACGTTTTCCGTTCGTCGCCGGCAAGGCGCTTGCCGCGGCCGGGCTGCACGTCGTCTCCAACACGCAGGGGATGGATCTCGCCGTCTCCTATGCGGACCGTCCCGGCGTGATCTACCGCGACCGGCTGGGCGGCACCTACGAGGCGGTGACCGTCGACGCGCTGCCGGCGGGCGCCCTCCCTCTGCTGGCCTTCGACTCCAACGGCGACGGCTGGACCGATCTCGCGGCCGGCGCGAACCTGCTGTTGAACAACGAAGGGAAGTGGATCGCGGAGAAGCTGGAGGTGTCACCGCCGTTCGTGCTCGCCGATGCGGACAACGACGGCGCGGCCGCGCTCGCCGCGTTTCCCTTCGCCGTTCTCGCGGACGCCGATTTCGACGGCGACGGCCGGGTGGACCTCGCGGCGGTGAGGAAGGACGGCTCGCTCAAGCTCCTCCGCAACGCCACGCAGACCGCCAACCGCTGGCTCGCCGTGCGGCTCGAAGGCGTCAAGAACCTGAAGCTCGCGCCGTTCGCCGAGGTCGAGGTCAAGGCGGGTACCGTCTATCGGATGCAGACCTACCGGGGGACGCCCCTCGTCTTCGGCCTCGGCGGCCGCGCCGAGGCGGACACGGTGCGCATCACCTGGCCCAACGGGCTCATCCAGAACGAGACCCGGCAGCCGGCCGGCAAGCTCGCTACGTACAAGGAGGCGCCGCGCCTCTCCGGCTCCTGCCCGATGATCTTCACCTGGAACGGCGAGCGCTTCGAGTTCATCACCGACGTGCTGGGCGTGGCGCCGCTCGGCGCCTCGGCGGGCGACGGCCAATACTTCCCGGTGGACCACGACGAGCACGTGCGCATCCCCGGCGAGTCGCTCGCCGCGGTGGACGGCGGCTACGACCTGCGCATCACCGAGGAGCTGCGCGAGGTGGCCTATCTCGATCAGGTGCGGCTGATCGCCGTCGACCATCCGTCAGCCGTCGAGATCTTCACCAACGACAAGTTCCAGGACCCGCCGTATCCCGAGCTGCGGCTGTACGGCGTGGAGAATCGGATGCGTCCGCTCGCGGCGCGCGACTCGGAGGGCAACGACGTGCGCGACCGCCTGCTCGCCCGCGACCGCCGCTATCCGGACGCCTTCCGCCGCACCTCTTCCGGCGTGGCCGAGATGCACCACCTCGATCTCGACTTCGACGGCGCGGCGCCGGACGGCCGCGCCCTGCTCGTCCTCTCCGGCTGGGTGGACTGGGCGGACGGCAGCACGTTCCTCGGCGCCGCCCAGGAAGGCGGCCTCGTCATGCCCCGCCTGCAGGTGAAGGACGCCGCGGGCCGGTGGGTGACCGTGATCGAGAACATGGGCATCCCGGCGGGCAAGCCGAAGTCGATCGTCGTCGACCTCTCCGGAAAATTCCTCTCCGCCTCGCGCGAGGTGCGCATCGAGACCAATCTCTGCCTCTATTGGGACGAGATCTATCTCGCCGCGGACCTGGGCGAGCCGCCGGTGCAGCGGACGGAGATGGCGCCGGCGCGCGCCGAGCTGCGCTTCCGCGGCTTCTCGCGGCCGGTGATCCATCCCGAGCGCAAGCAGCCGGAGAGCTTCGACTATCAGACCTGGATGCCGCTCTCGATGTGGAACCCGACGCCCGGGCTCTACACCCGCTACGGCGGCGTCGAGCCGCTGCTCGCGGACGTCGACGACCGCATGGTGATCATGGGCTCGGGCGACGAGATCCGCCTGCGCTTCGACGCGCGCGCCCTGCCGCCGCTGCCGGACGGCTGGCGGCGGGACTTCCTGCTCAAGGTGGACGGCTGGGCCAAGGACGCCGACGCCAACACCGCCTTCTCGCAGAGCGTCGAGCCGCTGCCCTTCCACGGCATGAGCCAGTATCCGTATGCGAGAGAGGAGCATTTCCCGGACGACGAGGCGCACAGGAAATACCGCGAGGAGTACAACACGCGGCCCGCTTTGCGGCTGATCCGGCCGCTGCAAGAGGGTGAACGCCGGCCCTAGATCGCGGCGCGGACGTCGTGCCGTGCCCCGGGCGCGGGCTCCTCCAGCAGGTCCCCCTCTGCACGCTTGTCACCGATGCTGCGCAGGAGCTTCCCGGCGCGGCGCAGGCTCCGCGCGGGCTCCTCCTCGCCGCCGAAGTCGCGCAGCAGCCGCGCCTTCAGGATCTCCAGCTCGGCGCGCTCGAGCGGATCGCCGGTGCCTTCGTCCAGCGATTCGCGGGCGGCCTCGAAGGCCTCCCAGGCGCCTTGCCGGTCGTGGAGGCGGCGCTTCGCGTCGGCGAGGGCGGCGAGGGCGGCGGCTTCGAAGTCGGCGATCCTCTCCTCGCCATGCGTCTCCGGATCCAGGCAGCAGGCGACCGCAAGCGCCAATTCGGCAGTCTGGACGGCGGCCCTGGCGTCATGCACGGCGAGATTGTGGGACCTCTCCAACAGAACCTGGAAGAGCCCCCAATTATGGAGACGCCGGTCGTTGCGGATCATCACCAGCCGGCGCGCCTGCGGATGCCGTTCCAGAACCATCCACTGCGCCTGGCCGTGCTTGCGCTCCCGGGCCAGCCGCTTGCGGGTCTCCTGGACGTCCTCGGCCGCCCGACGGAAGATTTCCTCGTAGACCGAGGGATGGGTCAATCTTCTTCGCCGCCGCGCCTCCTCGTCTCGAAACCGGCCGGCGATTCGTTGGAGGGCGGTGCGCGCTGCCGCTGCGGTGGCGAGTCCCATGGTCGTCCCTCCTGAAGAATTCTTTCGAGAAATGCACAGAAACCTGTGCCACTCGTTGCGGGCTGAAGCATGATGCGTGCCCGGCCGAGCAGGGATCTGGCATTCTCTTTGCCACACGAGGGAGTTGTCATGGACATCCTGCCTGTCCCCCAGGTCACCCATCCGGGCATGTTGATCGCCATCGGCGGCGCCGAGGACAAGACCCGCGAGCGCGTCATCCTGCGCTACTTCGTGGAGGTGGCCGGCGGCGCGGATGCCAACATCGTCGTGCTCGCCACCGCCTCGGAGGTGCCGGAGACGGGAGACCGCTACGCCGATCTCTTCCTGGCCTTGCGCGCCGAGAACGTCGAGGTGCTCAAGATCGAGACCCGCGAGGACGCCGTCGAGGCGGGCCCCGAGGCGCACGATCTCCTGGAGTACGCCACGGCCCTGTTCATCACCGGCGGCAGCCAGCTCAAGCTCTCCTCGGCGCTGGGCGGCACCGAGATCGCCGACGCCATCCGGCGCCGCCACGCCGCCGGCATGGTGGTGGCCGGCACCAGCGCCGGCGCCGCGCTGCTCTCCGAGCACATGATCGCCCTGGGGGAGAGCGGCTCCACGCCGCGCCGCCGCCTCGTCCACCTGGCCAAGGGCCTCGGTCTCGCTCCCCACCTGATCATCGATCAGCACTTCCGCCGCCGCGACCGCCTGGGCCGCCTGCTGACGGCGCTTTCTTACAATCCGGAGCCGCTCGGCATCGGCATCGACGAGGACACGGCCGCCATCATCAGCGGCGACGGCGAGCTCTCCGTCCTCGGCGCCGGCGCCGTGATGGTGGTGGACGCCTCCCGCCTGCGCTTCACCGACAGCCACGCCATCCATCGCGGCCAGCCGGTGGCGATGATGGGCCTCCATCTCGACTTCCTCACCACGG
>DATBGJ010000518.1:0-1846 GCA_036558045.1 Thermoanaerobaculia bacterium | reverse complement strand
GGCTGAGTATGAGGGTCTGCCGCGAGAGGAGCTGATCGCGCTGCGCGAGCGGGGAGTGGAGACGACGCAGGTGATCGAGGACCTCTGGCTCACCTACTGCGGCGATACGGGGCCGGCGGTCTTCGCGATGGAACCGCGGCTCTTCGGCGCCAGGGTGCTGATGCTCGAGTGCACCTTCCTCGGCGAGGAGCACCGGGAGCACGGACGGCAGTTCAAGCACCTCCACCTGGACGACATCGCGCGCCGGGCGGGCGAGCTGCGCAACGAGGCCATCGTCCTGCACCACCTCTCGCGCCGCTACCGCGTCGAGGACCTGCGCGCCGAGGTCGAGCGTAGGCTGCCGGAGCTGGCGCCGCGTGTCCACATCCTCGTCGAGGGGAGGACCGGATGAGGGGACGCCAGGGCGGCAGGGGGGCCGGCCGCGACGCCAGGGACCGGAACCGCGGCCGCGATCGCGGTCCGGCCTACAGGCCGCCGCGCCAGGAACGGCGCCGGGCCGAAGCGCCGCCGCCCCGGCCGCCGGCCGCGCCGCCGCCGGGAGCGCGGCTCGCCGCCGTCGAGGAGCTGGAGGTGCGCATCGAGAAGCTGGTGGCCGGCGGCGAGGGCCTGGCGCGCTTCGAAGGCGTGCCGGTCTTCGTCCCGCGCTCGGCGCCGGGCGACCGGCTGCGGGTGCGCATCGTCGAGCGGCGGCCCGACTACGGGCGCGCGGAGATCGTCGACGTCCTGGAGCCCGGCCCGGCCCGGCGTCCCGACCCGGTGCCGGAGCTCTCGCGCTCCGGCGTCTGCGATCTGCAGCACCTGGACGACGCCGTCCAACCACAGCTCAAGGCCGAGGCGGTGCGGGAGACGCTCGAGCGGCTCGGCCGGTTGTCGGTGCCCGCCGACGTGCCCCTGATCGCCGGCGAGCCCTGGGGATACCGTCTCCGCACGCAGCTCCACACCGAGATCGACCCGGTGACTGGCGGCGTGCGCGTAGGCTATTACGCCCGTGGCACCAACGAGGTGATCCCCCTCGCGCGCTGTCCGCTCCTGGTGCCGGAGCTGGAGGAATTATTGGCCGAGCTGCCGAGTCATCTGGGCGCGGATGCGCCGCGCCGGCTCGATCTGGCGGCGGGGGATGATCGCGCGGTGACGGTCGCTCCGGTGGTTGCCGGACTGCCGCACGGCGAGGTCTCGACGCGGGTGGGAGATTTCACCTATGCCTACGACGCGCGCTGCTTCTTCCAGTCCCATCGCGGCCTGCTGCCGCGGCTGGTGGAGACGGTGGCGGGGCCGTGGGAGGGTGAGACGGCCGTCGATCTCTACGCCGGAGTGGGCCTCTTCAGCCTGCCGCTCGCCCGCCGCTACGCCAAGGTGATCGCCGTCGAGTCCGACCAGATCGCCGCGCGCTACGCCCGCCTCAACCTGCGGCGCAACCGGCTGCCGGGCATCGAGGTGGTGAACCAGGTGGTGGAAAGCTGGCTACCGAAGCTGCCGAGGGGAGTCGATCGCCTGGTGCTGGACCCGCCGCGCGGGGGCCTCGCGCCGCGGGCGCGCGACCTCCTGATGGCCCGCCGGCCGCAAAGGCTGACCTATGTCTCCTGCCACCCCGCGGCCCTCGCCCGCGACCTGCGTCAGCTCCAGGAGGGCTACGCCGTCGAGAGCCTCGCCTTCATCGACCTCTTCCCGCAGACGGGGCATATGGAGGTGGTGGTGCAGATGGTGTTGCGGGCGTGAATTGCGGCGATGTGCCCTTCGGAGACAGACTGCTGACCTATCCACTATCCGTTTTCTAGATCCTGAAGCTCAGCTTCCAGGGGGAAGACCCGGTAACGCCCCAGGCTCAGAAGGAACTCGACCTTCGACA
>DATBGJ010000517.1:0-3481 GCA_036558045.1 Thermoanaerobaculia bacterium | reverse complement strand
AGCGCTCTGCCCTTCGAGACCTCACCCCCTGGCCCCCTCTCCACGAAGTGGAGAGGGGGAACACGTGCGACGCGTTTGATTTTCTTCCCCCTCTCCATCTCCGATGGAGAGGGGGCCAGGGGGTGAGGTCTCGCAGGGCAGGACGTCCCAGCCGGCCAGAGCCCTATGGAGACTCACAGCAGGTGCTTCAGCTCCGCCCGGCCGATCTCGCTGACGGCGTTGATGATCAGCGCCGAGGTGCCGCGGCTGACGGTGGGAATGTCGAAGACCAGGCTCAGCACCCCGAGGTCGTCGGTGCGGCCGGAGGCCAGCACGCGCGGCTCGGTGACGGTCGAGATCATGCGCACCGAGACCTGGGCGCCGGCGATCGGGGCGCCGCTCTTGCTGGAGCTGGCGCGCAGGGCGACCGTCGCGCGGCCGCCGAGCGTCAGGTCCTTCTCCTCTTCCAGCAACAGGACGAGCTGCTCCTGGTCGGCCTCGCTCGTCAGGTACTCCAGGATGACCTGGTCCAGGGTGCGCTCCACCCGGGCCGCGGCCGCCGGCACGGCGACCGCCCGCTCACCGGTTGCCGAAGCGGCGGGCGACACCGGCACCCAGCCCGTGGGCGGCCGCACGCGGGGCGCCTCCACCGCCGCGTGCGCACCCGTCCTGCGGCCGGCTTCGAGCTCGGCCAGCCGGGCGTCGAGCTTGCCGTGGCGGATGGCCGCGATCATCGTCCGGTGCTGGTGGTCCATGAGGGCGATGATCTCCTTCTCGTCCTTGCCCTCGGCGAGGATCTCGGCGTAGCTGGCGCGCCGGGTGGCGAGCACCTGGCCGCCCACGTAGACGAGACTCTCGATGAACGGATTCGAGACACCTTTGTCCTCCGTCTGGACGTGGAACACCACCTCGCGGTGGCGGACGTCGGTGTTGTAGCCGGTGATCATGCGCGGAGCGCCCAGGGAGAACGGCCGTTTCTACAGTACGAGCCAGTGGATTCTAAGAACAGGCCGGGCGGGGAAGCAAGCGAAGGCTGCCGCCGGGCCTGCTTGGGGGAGTGAGCGGGGGAGGGATTTCGTTTCAGGCGGCGGTTGTCCCGCAGAGGCCGGGACAACCGCCTGCTCTACTTCCGTGTACAATACCCTCACCCACCGAGCCTGCCCGGACCCTCCCCGGAGAACGGCGGGAGAGCAGGCCGACAGGGTGGTCCGGGAAACCGGGCCGCCTCCCGTGTTTGGAAAGGCGGGTCGAGAGCCGCGGCTCGGAGGGATCAATCATGAGCCGCCTCGTCATCCTGGGCCAGACCCGCCCCACCGCTCCGCCGTCCATCGCGTTCCGGCCGTCCGAGGAGGAAACGCGGCTCGTCGACTCCTTCGGCCGGCGGCTCACCTATCTCCGCGTCTCCGTCACCGACCGCTGCAACCTGCGCTGCACCTACTGCCTGCCCGAGGACGCCGACTTTCCTTTCGGCGACCGGGACTTCCTCTCGCCGGCGGAGATCGAGGCGATGGTCGGCGCGCTGGTGCGGCTCGGCATCCGAAGGGTGCGGCTGACCGGCGGCGAGCCGCTGGTGCGCCGGGACATCCTGGAGATCGCCCGGCGGCTCAAGGCGTTGCCGGGCCTCGCGGACCTGGCCCTGTCGACCAACGGCACGGAGCTGGCGCGGCTCGCCCCCGCTCTCAAGGAGGCCGGGGTGGACCGCATCAACGTCAGCCTCGACAGCCTGGATCCCGAGCGCTTCCGGGAGATCACCCGCCGCGGTGACCTGGAGGAGGTCTGGCAGGGCGTCGAGGCGGCGCTCGCGGCCGGTCTCCAGCCGGTCAAGCTCAACGCCGTGCTCCTCGCCCGCACCGCGCCCGAGGACCTCGAGCGGCTGGCCGCCCTCACCCTCGACCGGCCGCTCCACGTGCGCTTCATCGAGATGATGCCGACCGAGGTAAACCACCACCTGCAGCCGCACGAGTTCCTCTCCGCGGACGTGGTCCACGCGCGGCTGGAGGCGCGCTTCGGGCCGCTCGCGCCGGTGCCGGCAGCGGAGGCCTTCCCCCGCACCGGCCCGGCCAAGGCCTACCGCTTCGCCGGCGCCACGGGGACGGTGGGGTTCATCACTCCCCTCTCCCACACCTTCTGCGAAGAGTGCAACCGCCTGCGCCTCACCGCCCGCGGCGAGTTGCGCCTCTGCCTCTTCGGGGACCGGGTCTACCCGCTGCGCCACCTCCTGGCCGAGGCGGACCCGGCCGGGGCGCTGGAAAAGGAGATCCTGCGCGTTCTCGAGGAGAAGCCGGCCGAGCACATGCTCACCCAGGGCAACTACGGCAACCTCGCGAGCTTCATGCAGATCGGGGGATAGGCGAAAGGGGGGAAAGGGACAGCAAGGACTCCAGGGACTCCAAAGACTCCAGTTGAGCTTTCTTTGTCCCTGGTGTCCCTGGTGTCCTTTAGGTCCTTGCTTCGGCATAGAATACGCACCGCAGTCCCACCCGGGCAGCGCCGTCCCGGAACGAATCCCGCAAATCCTGACGAGAGGAGAGATATATGGCTGAGACCACCGTCGCGGAACCCACCGCCGCCCAGCGCACCCTGGTCCATTACGAGGTGAAGGAGGGGGTGGCATACCTGACCCTCGACGATCCGCCGCACAACACCTACACCCACGAGATGATGCGCCAGCTCGACGACGCCGTCCTCAAGGCGCGGTTCGACAAGGAGGTCTACGTCATCGTGCTGCGCGGCGAGGGCGACAAGTTCTTCTGCGCCGGCGCCAACATCAACATGCTGAAGTCGTCCGATCCCTACTTCAAGTACTACTTCTGCCTGCACGCCAACGAGACCCTCAACCGTCTCGAGCAGACGCCCAAGCTGGTCATCGCCGCGCTCGAAGGACATACCGTGGGCGGCGGCCTGGAGATCGCCATGTCGGCGGACATCCTGATCGCCAGGAAAGGCTCCGGCAAGGTCGGCCTGCCCGAGGTCAACCTCGGCGTGCTCCCCGGCACCGGCGGCACGCAGCGCCTCGCCCGCCGCGTCGGCAAGAGCGCCTCGATCGAGCTGATGGCCACCGGCCGGCTGATCGATTTCGAGGAGGCGCAGCGCATCGGCATCGTCAACTTCATCTATGAGGGCGACGACTACGCCGGCCACATCCACGAGTACGCGCGCCAGTTCTGCCCGCCGAACAAGGCGGCCAAGGCGGTGGGCCGCATCAAGCGCTCGGTGCAGTCCGGCGCCGAGGTGCCCTTCGAGAGCGGCCTCGCCATCGAGCGCGAGCTGCAGCAACAGCTCTTCGAGAGCCCGGACGCGCGCGAGGGCCTCGACGCCTACGTCGGCAAGCGCAAGCCCGAGTTCCGGGGATATTGAGCGTGGCGGCGGTCGAGGCGGCGGCGCGGGCCGAGGTGACGCTCCCGCCGGCGAAGCTGTTCATCGGCGGCGAATGGGTGGAGCCCGCGGGCGGGCGCACCCTCGCCGTCGAGAACCCGGCCACCGAGGAGATCCTCACCGAGGT
>DATBGJ010000516.1:0-2909 GCA_036558045.1 Thermoanaerobaculia bacterium | reverse complement strand
GTTGCGGGTATCGGCTACCGCGTGGGTGGCGAAGTGGATGACACGGTAGTCGCGGAGACCGCCGGAGAGCACCGCCTCGCGGTTGGCTGCCAGATCCAGCGCGGACCACACCTTGCCAGGAGCCAAAGCCGCGATCTTTTCTGCCTCATGTCTGGAGGCGGACAGGCGCGTGAGGTCTGCGAGAGGCGCTCTCTCCAAAGTGCCCCGTCCGGACCTGGGCAGCGCCGCGACCTGCGTGCCGGCGCTGGTTGGCCTGACCAGGCGCTGGTCATCCGCAGTGAACACCGGGTCGGCAAGGACCGCCGCCCACTTCGTGGCCGGAGGCCGATGCTCCAGCCGCTGCCTTTGGAGGGCCAATGTAGTGGCCGACGGCAGGTAGACGATCTCGAGCTGCTCGAGGAGCGGCTTGCCGGAACCCGGCGCGGGCAGCACGCCGAAGGGAAGGAGGTGAAGCGCCGCGTCGGGCACCACGGCGAGACGACGATAACGCGCCGCTTCGGGCCAGACAGGGCCCAACAGGACATGGCTCAAGCTCTCGGCTGCATCCTGGCGCCGGCCAGCCCCGGCTTCGCGCGTGCTCACCTCGGCGTAGAGCTGACGCGCCAACGTCTCGATCTCCTTTTGGGATGGGAGGGTGAAGCTGCGGAAAAAGCCGGCGCCGACCGCCCAGAGATAACTGTGATCCTCGCCGAGCGAATACTCCAGAAGCAGGGTGTCTGGACCGAGCAGCTTCGAGATTTCCTCCACGCCGAAGGCGGGCGGCGCAGAGACCGCGGCATAGTGCAGGTCGAGCCGGCGGATCTCGGCCTCCACGCCATCGAGCTCGGCCAGGAGCGTTCCTATCTCCCGCCCCAGGTTGTCGGCCTTTTCGCCGCTCTGCTTCAGTTGCTGATCGGCCTTGGCGCTCAGCCGGCGGCGCAGGGACTGCCGCCGCTCGAGCAGCTCGGCGGGAGCCGCGCTGCCGGCGAGGCGGGCAGTCCCGGAAAACAGGACGTCGAGCAGGCTGCGCGCGCGCGCCCGCTCGCTCGCTTCGAGGGCCTCCCGATCGGCGTGTTGGCTCATGAGCAGATCGATGACGAGCGAGTAGGCGCTGCGCTGCGTCGCCAGGAAGGCCGCGCGCAGGTCCGGGCTGACGAAGCCGGTCCGCCGCAGCTCCTCCACTCGCGCCACCGCCTCCTCGGCATGGAGGCGTGCCTCTTTCGCCAGGCCGAGGGATTGCTCCGCGGAGGCCAGCGCCCGCAGCGCCTCGGCCTCGCCGGCGCCGTCCCGCAGGTTGCGGCACAGCGCCAGAGCGTCCTGCAGAACCGGCAGCGCGTCGCGCGGCTGGCCAGCCGAGGCGAGCGCCCGCCCGCGAAGCTGGAGAGCCTGTGCCTCCCGGCGGCGGGCACCCGCCGCCTTCAGAGCGTCGAGAGCCGGTTCGATCTCGTGGAGCGTGGCGGCGGCGTCTCCGCCGGCGAGCTCGACCTCGCCGAGATATAACCGGCTGGCCGCCTCCAGCCGGCGATCGCCGAGAGCCGTCGCCCGCTCCAGGGCCTGCCGATGGAGGTCGAGCGCCTGGTCCAGATCGCCGAGATTCCGCCAGACGCTGCCGAGGTTGTTCAGCGTAGTGACCTCGGCGCGGCGATCCCCCATGTCCCGGCGCAGCTTCAGGGCGTCTTCCAGGAAGGGGCGGGCGCGCTCGGGCTCTCCCAAGCTGTTGTAGGCGTAGCCGATGTTGTTGAGCAGCGCGCCCTCCTGCAGACGGTCACCGAGCGGCGCCAGGATCTCCCCCGCCTGACCATAAAGGCGCAGCGCTTCCTGCCACTCTCCCAGGACGCGGTGAACGACGGCGATGTTGTTGAGGGTGCGGGCCTCTTCGAGAGGGTCTCCGAGCTGCCGCCACATGGCGAGAGCCTTTTCGTAGGAGCTCAGCGCGGCGTCGGGCTCCCCCAGCAGATCGTAGATACCGCCGATGCTGTTGAGGACGCGGGCTTCCTGGCGCTGGTCGCCGAGATCGCGAAACAGCGCGAGGGGCTCCTCGTAGCAAGTGAGCGCCGCCGACAGGGCTCCGCTCGTCAGCTCGAGATAGCAAAGATTGTTACGGGTCAGGGCTTCGCCGAAGCGCTCGCCCAGGCGCTGCCACAGAGCGAGCGCGCTCCGCAAGGATTCGCGGGCCTTGTCGACCTCGCCTATGTAGGCGCGGGTCAACCCGAGCTCGTTCAAAGTGGCAGCCTCGCGATATGGATCGGCCAGCTCCCGCCAGAGCGCCAGCGCTTGGGAGTAGTCCTCGGCCGCCGGCCGCAGCTCGCGCTCCTCGGCCTCCAGCAACGCGACGGCATCCAAGGTCTCAGCTTCCCAGCGGCGCTCGCCGAGCGCTCGCCAGGCCGCCAGCGCCTCGCGGAAAGAGGCCATGGCGCGGCGCCGCGCCGCGGGCGTCCTCTCGAAGGCCTCCTGACCGGCGCGGCTCATCAGCGACAGGGCTGCACGGCGGCCATCCGCAGACTCCGGCAACGCCTCCACCCGAATCGTGTAACGGCCCGGGGCCACGCCGAGCTCCGGCGAGTAGATCCTCAGGCGGTGCTCGCCCGGGCCTTCCAATAACAAAACCTCGGAGCCCGAGAAAAAGTGCCTGGCGTCGCTCGAGAGCCGGGCCGCCGGACCTTGGGCCTCGAGGACAAGATTGATCCCGCGCTGCTCGACCGTGACGAGGCACGGAAGGTCTTCCCCTTGGATCCGATAGACGTGCGCCTCTCCGCCCGCGATCGTCCGCTCGCGAGATTCTCCAGGCTGCAGGACTTCGCTCTCTTCCCCGGCCTCTCCAAGAGCGGCGGACGTGGCCAGGAATAGCACCACGATGAAGAGCGCCGGCCGGCTGCGCTTCACGGTGAACCTCCTAATGGGTATCCACATCATAGCAGGAGAACACCTTA
>DATBGJ010000515.1:0-5708 GCA_036558045.1 Thermoanaerobaculia bacterium | reverse complement strand
TTCTACTCCGGGGATTGGAGCAGCGCCAAGAAGAACTTCGCGAAAGCGGGAAAGCGAGACCGGGCCTTCGCCCGCCTCGCGCTGCTCGAGAACCGCTTCGACGACGCCGTACCGTTGATCCAGCGTCTCGTCGTGGATCTGCCGGACGACCCGTACGTCCAAGTCATGGCCAAGGCGCTCCGCACCGGCAGGCTCACGCCGGAGCTGCGTCTGCTGCTCGAACCGACCTACCTGGTGAGCCGGAATCCGGACACCGCTCTCGGCTGGCGCCTCTTCTACTTTCACCGCTACGAAGAAGCGTCCGCCGCCTTCAGCCGGGCTCTGCGCGGAACGCCGCGCGACGGATCGGCGATGGCCGGCCGGGGATGGTCCCTGCTCAAGCTCGGCCTGGTGCGCGAGGCGCAGTCCGACTTCGAGAAGGTGCTCCTCACCTGGCCCAGCAACTACAGCGCCTTGAACGGCATGGCCTGGAGCCTCAAGGCCCAGGGCCAGGCCGAAGGCGCCCTCAAGCTCTGGCAGCGGGTGCTCGAGCTCCCCCACCGCCCGCACGTCGAGATCCCCGAGAGCCTGAAAGGCCTCGGCACGGTCTACTACGAGCGCGGCGATTACGTCCGTGCCAACCAGTACCTCGCGCGCTCGGCGCTGCTGAATCCCTACGACGCGGAGACTTCGGCGCTGCTCGAGGAGACGCTTAGAAAACTTCCCTTGCCGGCGGGTCAGACAAGCCCGTAGCCGAGATCCCGGGCGACCCGTTTCAATACGGGCAAGAGGGCTGGATCCCGCAGCGGACGGTGGAAAACCGGGATCGGTGGCAGGGACGGGAGAGCACGCTCGTAAAGCGCGACGGCCGGTTGGTTGCCGTGCATCGAGGACGGATAGTGCAGTCCATGACCCTGCGGAAATGCTTCGTAGATGACTAGCGACCATCGTTGGGCTCGTGGCCGCGACCCCGTATTGATCGCCATCGAGGCTCCGGCGCGCGTCGGCCAGGAACCTGTGAGGTCCAGCAGCCTTACCGATCTCTGAAGAGCGAAGCCGGCGAGCCAGGGATCTTTGGCGACTCGATCGATTACCCTTGTGTCCTGAAAGACCTCGGCCAGGCAGGTCGGACCATGCGCCGCGGCATAGAGAATCCCTCGGTTCTGGAGGTGCGGAGGAGAAAGGTGGTGATCGAAGCGGCTCGACAACGGCCCGAACATTCGGAAGGCATTCCAAAAGGTCGGGTGTTTCCCGCCCCGAAAGTAGAGACGCCAAAGGACGGTTCTCCGCGACAGAGTCCTCCACTCCGGCGCAAGACGCGCCAAGTCGACGGCCATCGGCGGCTCGGGGAACTTGGACAAAGTCGGGCTACAGGTTGGAGGCGAGCTCGACCGCGGGCTGCACGGGGAAACCGAGGCGCAGCCATTCGCGAGGGCTGAGGCTTCCGCCGCGCCGATCGCCGTTCGAAAGGTCCGGATTCGGAGTGGTGAACCAACGGAAAACCGCTACGGGATGAAGCTCGGGATCGAGCTGTGCGATGACTTCGCCGATGCCGCGGATCAACTCGTCACCGTCGAACTGGAACTCCGGGATGTACCAGCTCGACCCTACCCGGATACCGTAGAGCGTCGGTGGCACCGAGGTGAGGCGCTGCCGAATCCTGCTCGAATCCACCCCCAGCCTCTTCGCCGCCTCAGAGGTCGAAAGACTGGATTTGAGGAGAGCCGCGTACTCGGCCACGGTCAAAGCAAGAGGATCCTCCGTGGCAGAGCTCTCCGGTTCCAGCACGAATCCACCCTGTTCCAAAACTTCCGCCTCAGCCTCGGTCAGCTCCCCTCGGGAATCGCGCGGATACAAAGTGCGCGGCAAGCGGGTGATAGCCTCCCGTACCATGGAATCCAGAGACTCGGGCTCGACCTCGATCCCGTGGGAGTGAAGAAAGGCCATTGTAGAAGCCCGCGAAGCGCTGCCGGCCATACTCTCTCCTTGCCTCCTCACGACTACTCACAGCGTGAGGCTCCGTTATAATAGCATAGATCGAGACGGAGCCTCTCAGGGCCGGTGCTATCCTCCCCTTCGATGACTTCGGCCGGCATCCTGGCGCTCGTCGCCGCCGCGTTCGGCGCGGGCGCCATGAATGCGATGGCCGGAGGCGGCACGATCCTCACCTTCCCTACGCTTGTCTTCCTCGGCCTGCCGGCGATCACCGCCAACGCCACATCGTGCGTGGCCTTGCTTCCCGCGGGCGCGGCCAGCCTGTTCGGCTACCGCCGCGAGGTCGTGGAGTACCGGCGATGGATGCGCACGCTGTTCCTCCCCAGCCTGCTCGGCGGCGCCATCGGCTCGGTGCTCCTCCTGCGCACGCCCGAGAAGACCTTCGCCTTCCTGGCGCCGTTGTTGATCCTGTTCGCCACGGTGCTGTTCATGATCCAAGGGGTTCTTTCGCGAAAGGCCTTGACGGGAGCATCGCCGGAGTCACCGGACCCGTCTGCCATTCCGGCCGGCCGTTGGGCCACCGCGGTCCTCCTGCAGCTTGGTGTAGCCATCTACGGAGGCTACTTCGGCGCCGGCATCGGCATCCTGATGCTGGCGCTGCTCGGCTTTCTGGGACTCGCGAACATCCACGCCGCGAACGGCATCAAGAACGTCTTCAACCTGTGCATCAACGCCGTGGCTGCGGGATACTTCATCTGGAAGGGCGCCGTGGCCTGGCCGGAGGCGCTCGTGCTCGCCGCCGGCGGCATCGTCGGAGGCTACGGCGGCGCGCGCTTCGCGCGCTCCATCGGCAAGGAGAGGGCGCGCGCGGCGGTGGTGATCATCGGTCTGGCGGTGACGGGGATCCTGATCTGGCAGCAGATGAGGAAGTGACCGCCTACAGCTTCACCGCCGCCGCTCTGCGCTGGAGCTGGAGCACGTTGACGTCGGGGTCCACCACCAGCCGCTGCGGCTCGAAGGGGCAGCGGATGCGGACCTCTTTCGCCTCGCCGGCTCCGAGGACGATCGTCGTCCGGGCAGCGCGATACTCCGGCGAGACTTTCCCCTTGTCGTCGAAGCGCTGGCCGCGCGTGGCCGCCACGTCGACCGCCATACGGCCGGTGCCGGCGTTCTCCACGCGCGCGATCACCTCCCACCCCTGACCGGCCGGCTGTTTGCGCGCCTCCTCGATGCGGTACTCGGGAGTGACGGTGGAGAAGAACCATTGGCGGACGACGTCGTCGAAGGCCTTCGGATCCTTGGCGTAGGGCCGCATCACGGCGACGAAGTCCTCGATCACCGGATGGTCGGGATTGCCATGATAGATCCGGAAGTAGCGCTGCACGCCGGCGAGGAAGTCCTCCTTCCCCATCTGCTTGTAGAGCATCCAGAGCGCCCACGCTCCCTTGTCGTAGATCACCGTCACGTCGCCGCGGCGGCCTTCGAGCTCCAGGGTCTCGGCGAGAGGTTTTTCGGTGCCGGGCTGGCGGCGCTCGCCGTACTCGGCCTCCATGCGCGCGGCATAGAACATGCGCGCCTGCGGGCCCTTCATCTGCTCGAGGAGCATCAGGGTGGCGAAGTTGGCCGCTCCCTCGGCGAGGACGATGCCGCCCGGCCCCTGCCCTCCCTGCACGATGTGGCCCCACCACTGGTGAGCCGATTCGTGGGCCGCGATGGCGAAGACCATGTCGTTCTCCGCCGTCGGCGCGGAGAGGAAGCCGACGCCCTCGGAAAAGAAGATGTTGGTGGCGTTGCCGCGGGCGTACTCCGCGAAGGCCGGGAACTCGTTGAGCCGCAGCTCGCGCCAGGGATACGGCATGTACCACTCGGCATAGTAGCGGCGCGCGCCGTTGATCGCGTCGAGCAGATCGTCGACGTTATAGGGATGGCCCGGATAGTAGAAGACGGCGGTGCCGGGCCCGCGCTTGACCGCCCAGCGGCCGGCGGCGACGTTGAAGACGCGCACCGGGTAATCGCTCTCCCAGACCGTGGTGCGCCGGCCGTCCTTCACCGTCGCGCTCGTCAGGATGCCCGTCGAGTTGACCGTGTACTCGGCCGGCGCGGTGATACGCAGGCGCTGGATGAAGGCCGAGCGGTCGAGATCGGCGTCGGTGACGCCGTCGTAGAAATGGGGCGGATAGACCTGCGGCTCGCTGCGGTTCTTCTCGTCGACGCCGATCTTGGGATTGAAGCCGATGGTGGGCACGAAGTCCGGGTTGCGGCCGGTGAGGATCACTCCGGAGGGCAGGATGAACTCGCCGAGATCGAGATCGCCGCCGTTCTTCGAGATGCCGGGAAGCATGGTGCCGCGGTACTTGAAGCCGAGGCGCACCGTGGCGCCGGGCGCCAGCGGCTGACGCGGGCGGAAGACGTAAAGGTGAGAGCGGTCCTCGGGCTGCCATGGCCGGCCGTCGAGCGTCCAGGCAAGGTCCTTCCACGCCGTGCCGCCGGTGACGGGGAACCAGTACAGGGGCTGGTCCTTCTGGTTCTGCAGATCGTAGAAGCCGCTCACCCGGAAGCCTCGGGTGGCGGGCTCGAGGTCCAGGTCCATGTCCACGCGCGTCACGTAGGGCAGCGGCTGGCCGGTCCACGTGGCGAGGTTCTTCCGCCAATAATCCTTGCGCTGCTTCTCCACCGCCGGGCCTTGGAAACCTTCATTCACCTGGCCCCACAGCGTGAAGCCGAGGACGAGCGGCGGCAGGGCCAGCACGGCGCCGTTGAGCAGAGTCCGCCGCCGCTCGGCCGGAGGCAGCACGGGATGCACGCGGTCGCGTTCGCGGCGGCTGAGGAAACGTATGCCGAGCCAACCGAAGAACGCCGCGAGCGCGAGCACGAAGAGCCGGTTGAGCAGCAGCGCGCGGCCGTCGAGATCGAATCCTCCCATGTCGGTCCAGGGCATGGCGGTGCCCCAGGAGGTCATGCCGATGAGCACCCAGTTGCCGACCCAATTCATGGTCCCGCGCATGAAGAAGAAGGCGGTCAGGAGGGCGGCGGCGAGGCCGAGGCCGTAGGTGGCGAAGCGGCTCTTGCTCAACGCCAGCACCGCCGTGATGAAGGCCATCCAGACGATCATCGTCGGCGCGAAGAGCAGGCCCCAAACCGTCAGGAACGGCCCGGGGTCGAAGGCGACCTTGCCCTGTCCCTGCATCTTCAAGCCCGCCACCAGCATCGCTCCCAGCAGCGCCACGGCCAGCACCGCGAGGTTGGCGAGCAGCTTGCCGGCCACCACCGCGCCGGTGGGGACCGGCGTGGCGTAGTAGAGCGGCGCGATGCCGGTCACCCGCTCGCGCTCCAGCGACTCGACCATGTAGAAGAGGAAGAGCAGCCCGAGGGCCATGGTCAGGTAGGTCATGCCGTAGGCCGCCGCCTGCCCCGGCGTCCACAGAATGGGGCTCTGGAAGTAGCCGGTGGCATCCTTGTACAGGGTGTAGAGGAAGGCGAGGATGAACGGGATGAAGATGTACAGCCCCGGCTGCGAGCGCAGCTCCTGGAGCTCGAAGCGGGCCACGGCCAGGGTGCCCGAGAGCAGCCCCGGCGAGCGCGAGCCCATGGCCAGGGAAGAGAGCGGCCGCGGCTCTTCCAACGCCACCGGCCGGAGCGCCGCCGCCGGCTCAGCTCGCCGCGCGCGAGCCCGGCGCAGGCGCCGCGTGAAATGGCGCCGCGAGAGGTCCACGAACAGCAATCCGAGAGCGACGAAGCCCGCGCGGCTCAGCAGGAAGGGCGCGTCGAACGCCACCGGCCGGGTGTTGTAAAAG
>DATBGJ010000514.1:0-1528 GCA_036558045.1 Thermoanaerobaculia bacterium | reverse complement strand
CACCGGCTCCTTCAAGGTGCGCGGCGCCTACAACAAGATCAGCTCGCTGGCGCGGCCGCAGGGCGTCATCACCGCCTCGGCCGGCAATCACGCCCAGGGCGTGGCCTTCAGCGCGTCGCAGGCGGGCGTGCCCTCCACCATCGTGATGCCGAAGATGACGCCGCTGATCAAGATCGAGAACACGCGGCGGCTCGGCGGCCGGGTGGTGCTGGCCGGCGAGATCTTCGACGAGGCGTGCGACGAGGCGCGGCGGCGGGAGGCTGAGCACGGGCTGGTCTTCGTCCATCCCTTCGACGACGACGAGGTCATCGCCGGCCAGGGGACGATCGGACTGGAGATCCTGGAACAGACGCCCGAGCTCGAGGTGCTCGTCGTCCCCATCGGCGGCGGCGGCCTGATCTCCGGCATGGCCGCGGCGGTCAAGGAATTGAAACCTTCCGTGCGGGTCTACGGCGTACAGACGGAGGCCGCGCCGGCGATGGCGGAGAGCTTTCACGCCGGCCGCCTCATCCCCTGTCCGGCGTGGCGCTCGGTGGCCGACGGCATCGCCGTGAAGCGGCCGGGGGAGCTCACCTTCGAGTACGTCCGCCGCTACGTGGACGACGTCGTGACGGTCTCCGAAGAGCAGATCCGCGTCGCCATCATCCGCCTGCTCGAGACCGGCAAGACCGTCGTCGAGGGAGCCGCCGCGGCGGCGTTCGCCGCGGTCGCCGGCCGCCGCATCCCCGATCTCGCGGGGCGCCAGGTGGTGATCGTCCTCTCGGGCGCCAACATCGACATGGCGCTGCTCTCCCGCATCATCGATCGCTCGCTGGTCGAGAGCCACCGGCTGGTGCGCTTCCGCACCCACGTTCCCGACCGTCCCGGCGGGCTCGCCGAGCTGCTGCAGGTGATCGCCCGCAACGGCGGCAACGTGCTGCGCATCCAGCACGACCGCGTCTTCATGCTCGCCGGTTTCTGGGAGGCGCAGATCGACGTCACCCTCGAGACGCGCAACGAGGAGCACATCGAGGAGCTGCACCAGGCCCTGACGGCCAGCGGCTACCGGGTGGAGTGGCCCAACCTTTTCGCCGATCCGCTCGCCTCATAACCGGCCGGCGAGGCGCGCGCGCGAGATGCATCGTTTTACGAGCATATTTTTCTCTTGACATTCGGCGATGTCACCGGCACTATGCCTTTCCCACGCCACGAAGAGGCAAAACCGCCGCGAGGCGGTGGCGCAAAGCCGCGGGTCTCCCTGAGACGGCCAGGCTGCCGAACGGCGGACGAAGGACGGCAGCGGTATCGTTGTCTCGGCAGTTGCTTCAGGAGGTCTCGCGGTTGACTTTGTGCTGTCCCGGTCCTCCCACCGTCCCACACTGAGACAGCGGTTGATCTTCGTTCGGGCTTTCCGCTCCGCGGATGCGGTCGGCAATGGTGCCGATGCCATCCGAAGCTTGTCTCGCTCCAAACTAGGGGAGGATCTCATGACGAGAACGCAAACCAGGATCTGCGCCGCGCTGGCTCTCGCGGCGGTGATCGCCCTCGG
>DATBGJ010000513.1:0-4018 GCA_036558045.1 Thermoanaerobaculia bacterium | reverse complement strand
AGGGTCGCGACGCCGTTGATCGATTCGAGGACATCTCCTTCGCCCACGTCCACGCCGGGAGCCGCCAGCGGACCGGCCGCGGACGGCACGTCGGGATCGGAGCGGTAGAGATGCTCGACGCGCCAGCCGCCGGCCGCTTCGTCGCGCGCCAGCAGGGCGCCCAGCGAGGCGACCTCGATCGCGTCCTCTCCCTTGCGTTGCGCGCCGCCGTTGACGAAGGTGTGCAGGGCCGAGAGCTCGCTCACCATCTGCGCCAGCAGATCGTTCAGCTCGCTCCGGCTCGTCACCCGCAGCGACAGGGGACGATACTTCTCCAGCATGGCCGGCCAGTCCACCCCGTGCATCTTGGGATCGTAGAAGTAGTCCCGCTCCAGGCGCCAAGCCTCGCGGAACATCTGCTGCCACTGCTCGCGGGGAGCCACGGCGAACGTCCAGCCCGAGAGATCCACCTTGGCCTTCTCCAGCTCGTCGGGACCGCTATCGCCGGCGTCGAAAACGTAGAGCTGATCCTCTTTCGAGACGAGGAGCTTCTTGCCGTCGGCGGAGAGACGGTAGTCGTCGATCTCCTCCATCACCGTCGCCGGCTCCGTCTCTTCGGCATCGAAGGCGATGGAGAGGAGCGAGGTCACCTCCTCGTCGACTCCCGGTTCGGCGGAGAGCCAGAAGAGGCGCTCCTCGTTCGCGGTGAGGGATGCATAGTTGCCGGGCGGCACCGGCACCTCGAAGAGCCGGTCCTGGAGGCCGTCCAGGTCGATCTCCACCTTTGCGGTCTTCTCTCCCTTCTCTCCCTTGTCTTCCTTCCCTCCCTTGTCCTTGTCGTCTTCCTTGTCGCCTTTCTTGTCTTCGTCTTTCTTGCCGTCATCCTCCTCCGCCTCCTGATCCTCCTCCTTTTTCGGCGGATGCAGCTCGTCCGGCGGCTGGAACGGCGAGCGGGTGCCCTTCTTCAAGGCGACGCCGAAGATCTGCGCCGTGGCGGTGAGGAACGGGTCCGGCTGGCGCGGACCCCACGGCGACTGGACGAGCGTCTTCAGGCTGCGGTCGGAGAGGAAGTAGATCCACTTGCCGTCGCGGCTCCAGGCCGGGCTCCAGTTGTTGTAGCGGTCCGTGGTCAGCGGCACCGTGGCGCCGGTCTCGACGCGGTAGAGGAAGATGCGGTTGAAGGTGTTCGGCCCCGGCACCGACCAGGCGAGCCAGTGACTGTCCGGCGACCAGGCGAGATCCTGAAACTCGCCGGCGGTGGAGGCGGCGATGCGCGTCTGCTTGCGCGTCCGCGCGTCGAGCAGCCAGAGCTGCTGGTCCTTGTCGTAATGCGCGATCCAGCGCCCGTCCGGCGACGGGACCGCCTCCCAGCGCAGCACCTTGCCGTCGGTGGTGAGCTGCTCCGCATTGCCGACGCCGTTGGCCGGGAACTTCCAGATCTCCACCTCTCCCGATTCGTCCGAGAGGGCGACGACGCTCTTGCCGTCCGGCAGGAAGCGCGCCTCGCGGTAGCGCACTCCCGGCTTGCGCGTCACCTCGACGATGCGCTCCTTCTTCACCGGCGCGACGAACACCTGGCCGCGCGCGGTGAGCACGACGCGGTCGCCCTCCGGCGAGAGCTCGGCGGCGGTGAGGAAGTCCATCGGCTTCTTCACCCAGGTCTCGCGCATCTGGTCGAAGTCGGAGACCAGGCGCACGGAGAGCGGCGCATCCTGGTTCGCCGCCACGTCGAAGATCCGCAGGTCGGCGCCGAGCTGGTAGACGATGCGGCCCTCGGAGAGATCGGGCGACGCCACGTCCCAGCCGCGGTGGAAGGTGTGCTGGCGGAGGTCGTGCCCCTGCTCGTCCATGGACCACAGGTTCATCGTGCCGTCGCGGTCCGAGACGAAATAG
Organism: Thermoanaerobaculia bacterium; assembly: GCA_036558045.1. Taxonomy (GTDB): domain Bacteria; phylum Acidobacteriota; class Thermoanaerobaculia; order Multivoradales; family UBA5704; genus DATARR01. Next base: position 2,146 of record DATBGJ010000513.1, on the reverse strand, counting down.
ACGCGGCCGTTCCACACCATGGGCGCCTTGCTGGTGCCGGGGAAATCGGCGGTGAGCGGCGCGGCCTCGGCATCGCCGTCGCGGAACTTCCACAGGTTCTGGGCCGTGCCGCCCTTGTAGCGCTTGGTGTGGCTGCCCTGGAAGGCGAAGCGGGTGAAGAACAGAGTCTTGCCGTCCGGCGAATAGCTGCCCTCGCTCGCCTGCGCCAGCGGCACGAGGCTGCGCCGGCCGTTCGCCGGATCGAGCCGCACGAGCTGCGCGTTGGGCAGGCCCGAATAATGCTCCGTCGTGTAGAGGATGTCCCCGCCCGGCGTCCAGCCCACGACCTTGGCGGCTTCGCCCTCGAACGTCCGGCGCACCGGCAGGCCGCCGTCGATGGGCATCGTGTAGACCTCGTTCGGCCCTTCGTAGGTGGCCGAGAAGGCGATCGTGCGGCCGTCCGGCGAGATGGCGGGCTGCGACTCCTCGCCGGGATGCGTGGTCAGCCGCGTCGCCACCCCTCCCTGGCGGCCTATCCGCCAGAGGTCGCCCTCCGCCGCGAACACCACGGTATCGCCATGGATCGCCGGAAAGCGGTAGTAGCCGAGGGTCTCCTCGGCGCGCAGGGCGCAGGGGAGGAGCAGGAAAAGAATAAAGATCTGTCTCTTCAAGGTGGGTCTCCTGGGGTCGGAGGGGGATCGTAGCAGAGGCCTCACCTCCCCGGCCCTCCTCTCCCACCCTGGGCGGGAGAGGGGTCAAGGGTGAGGGGCCGGCACCGGCACGAAGCACTCCTTGAGCCGCCGCAGCAGCTCGAGATCCCAGCCGAGGCGCTGGCCGTCCTCGTAGCCGCGCTTCCACTCCCCGTTTCCCTTGGAGTCGGGATAGAACGAAGCGGAGGCGAGGTTCCCGCAGTCGCCGGAGGGGCGGTCGCGGACCTTGTCCATGCCATCGGCGAAGCCCTTCAGGTATTCGGGATCGGAATGGATACGGTCGGTGATCCGCGAGGCCTCCTCGATCGCGGCGTCCATGCGAGCCTGCACCGCGGCGTTCTTCTGGTTCGTCTTCCAGACCTCATAGGCGGCGAGCGTCTGCTCGTAGCCTTCCGGGAACGGCTCGCGCCGCCGCTGATTCCAAAGGGCTGACGCCTCGGCCTCGCGCTCCGACCCGTGCAGCTCCAGCAGCTCGGCGAGCCGCGCCTCGATCTGCTCGCCGCTCCAGCGGTCCGGCACCGGCACCCGGAGCTGGACCTTGCACGTGCGCGGCTCGTAGAGGGTGAAGGGGCCGTCGTGGATCTCCTCCAGCACGCCTTCCGTGAGGTCGAGGAAGAGGTCGATGCGGCCGCGATGGACGCCGATGCGCTCCACCCGCGCCAGCTCGCCGGCCTCGAAGCGCCGCCGGGCCTTGCTCTCCGCCCGCGAGCCCACCACGTCGTTATCGTTGTAGAAGCCGTCGCAGCTCGAGACGATCGGCAGCCTTACCACGACGGAACCGCCGCGCCAGCGGGCGTTGAGCTGGTCCTCGAGATCCGCCGCGAACGCAGCAGACCCCACAAAGAGCAGCAGCAGGAGGGACCCGAGGAACCTGCCGTAAAGGGTCATTCGAGAGGATCATAGCCCAGGACGAGCGGGCGCCCATGGCTCCCCATCTTGCAGCCCCCTCTCGCCCGAGGTCAAGGGCGAAGTCAAGAACAACGTCAAGAAGGGCGGCTGGTCCCAGAAGCGCTACGAGCGGCGGCGCAAACAGGTACGCGGCCAGAATCGAATTTGGTGTCGGAACTCCGGCACAGCGACCTCGGCCGAGCACTGCTTCCTGGGAGCGCCGGCGTCCCGCCGGCTCTACCTTACCTCTCTCGCCAAGCGCTGCTCCACCGCCACTCTTCCCGAGCACTGATCAACCTCGCCTGGACAGGATTGTGCTCGATATAAGCGACGGCCTTCGCGAAGTGCTGATCATCACGGATGAAGCGATCGTGGTACTCGCGAAACCAGAAGTCGCCGGAGCGGCCCAGAATCTGGTTGGCTGCGTGTGAGGTATATGACTTCCAGGAATGCACGATCCTGGCGAGCGGCCAACCGCCTCGCGTCTCGATCAATCCGTGTACATGGTTGGGCATTACGCACCACGCAATCACCCGATAACGCTGGCCGTCGAAATGGAGCAGAGCCTC
>DATBGJ010000512.1:0-5764 GCA_036558045.1 Thermoanaerobaculia bacterium | reverse complement strand
CTGGTCCGCCGGCGCCGGGAACTCCACCGACGCCAACTGGCGCGATCCGAACCGGCCTTATTGGCGTTGGCGGTACATCGACACCGGCTATCCGGTGCTCGGCGTGGGCGCCATCGCCATCCATCCTCGCGATCCGGACGTCATCTACATCGGCACCGGCGAGGTCTATGGCTACCGGCGGACGGCGCGGGGCTTCGACTACCAGCCGACGCGCGGCAACTACGGTATCGGCATCCTGCGCTCGATCGACGGCGGCAAGACGTGGACGCGGAGCCTCGCCTGGGAGCCCAAGGACCAGACCGGCGTGCAGGACCTCGCCATCGTGCCCGGCGCGAAGGGAGCGGCGGAATTCACGGTGTGGGCGGCCACCTCCGAAGGGGTCTACCGGCTGGATACCTCGAAAGGCGCCGCGGAATCGAACCAGGGCTGGAAGCTCTCGCTCGACGTGGTCGCGGCGACGTCGCTGAGCGTCCATCCCGGAAAACCCAACGAGGTGGTGGCCGCGTGCGGCAACTTCGCGAGCCCCGGCCACGGCCTCTACAAGACCCGGGACGGCGGCGCGACGTGGCAGCGGCTGGAGCGCGGCGTGCCGGCGAGCTTCCAGGGCAAGGGCGTGCTGGCGCGCTCGCCATCGGATCCCGAGATCCTCTACGCGAGCCTCGGCAACAGCACGCAGCTCATCTTCGCCAACGACAGCGTTCCGGCCGGCGCCACCGCGACGGGCGGCAGTGACGGCTCCACGTATCCGGAGAACACGCTCTTCAAATGCCTCTACACCGCGACGCCGTTGCATGGGCCGTCGACCTGGCTGCTGCGCAGCGCCGACGGCGGCGATTCCTGGGAGACGCGCAACGCGATCGAGGATTCCTACAACACCCAGGGCTGGTACGTGGGGGCCGTGGCCGTGCATCCGCAGGACCCCGACCAGCTCTACCTTGGGTACATCGGTCCGAACCGTTCCTTCGATGGCGGCAAAACCATCGCGGACCTCGTGGTGTGGAAGGAGAACCGGCTGCTGGCGCAGTCGGTGTACGACCAGGCCAACGGCTCGCTCATCTTCGTCGACCTCCACGCCATCCGTTACGCGCCCGGCGATCCCGACGTCCTCTACTTCGCGTCCGACCAGGGCGTCTACCGTTCGGCGGACGGCGGGCGGGCCAACGAGCGGGTCAACCAGGGCTTCAACACCGCGCAGTTCTACCGCGGCGTGTCGATCTCGCAGCAGCCCGGCGAGCGCGATTTCATCGCCGGCGTGCCGCAGGACTACGGCGTCGGCTTCCTCAGCTTCCAGGGCCTCGGCGCGAAGACGAGCTGGACGCTCGTACAGGGCTGGGGCCAGGAGGCGGGCTTTTCCGCCTACGACGACAAGCGGGGGATCGGCTACTTCACGACGCACACCAACCGCATGCTCGGCCGCTGGCAGAAGGACGCCTGCAAGAAGGGGGACGATCCCGCCAAGTGCAAGCCAGTCATCGATCCGGCCGACGCGTTCGACCCCTGTTACATCCCCGACGTCAATCCGTTCCAGCGCAGCTCCAACTGCCTCGACAACGCGTCGTTCAACGCTCCCCTGGTGCTGGCGCCGGTGAAGCGGGACCGGCTCTACGCGGCGCGCGACGTGGTCTATCGTTCCGACAAGGCGCCGGAGCACTCGTGGTCGGACGAGGTGAAAGGGAACCCGGAGAACGCCTGCACGTCGAACGCCGCGCCCGGCGTCACCTGGGCGCCTACCAGCGGCGGACGGGACCTCGACCGCAACCCGATCTTCGCGCTGGCGGTGGCGCCGAAGAACGACGACCTGCTGGTGATCGCCACGGCGCCCCGCTACGGCCGCATGAACGTCTTTCGCTCGCGGGACGCGGGCCGCGCCTGGCAGCGGATCACCTACAACCTGCCGGAGCGCGGCTATCCGATGGCCCTCGTCTTCGACCCCCGTGCCGAGGACGGATCGGTCGTCTACCTCACCCTCGGCGGCTACGGCTTCTCGCACGTGTGGAAGCTCGAGATGGCGGAGGGAAAGCCCCAGGAATGGCAGGACCTCGACGGCGGGCGGTTACCGGACGTCTGGGCTTCGGGCCTCGTGGTGGACCCGAAATCAGGGCACCTCTATGTGGCCACGGACCATGGCGTCTTCCGGTCGAAAAACAGAGGCGGGAGCTGGGAGGCCTGGAGCGAGGGTCTCTACCCGGGCGTGCTGAGCGTCGAGCTGCTCCTCTATCAGCCTGAGCGGCTGCTGCGGCTGGTGACTCATGGGAACGGGATCTGGGAGCGGGGGTTGCCGTGAGCCATAGGTTCTCTGAAGGACGAAAAGGATAGCAAGGACAACAAGGCTCACCCGAACGGCACCCCGTCCTTGGAGTCCTTGGAGTCCTTGGAGTCCTTTGGGTCCTTTCCGGACTGGATTTCCCTCTCTCTCACCGCCAGTCGCGGTATCCTATTCCCGTGCCGTTGCAGTTAGGTCTGTTCGACCTCCCCGCGGAGCCACCGCGTCCTCCCGGCCGCATTCTGACCGCCGAGGGAGCGCTCGCCGCGGAGGCGTTGCTGATGGAGCGGCTGGACTCGCTGCTCGCCGAGGCGCGCCGCGATCCCGCGCTTCTCGCCCGCCCGGTACGCGTCGTCGTGCCGTCGCGCAGCCTGCGGCTCCATCTCGCGGCCGCCGTGGTCTCGCGCCGCGGCCGCTCGGCCGCCGGGCTGACGATCCAGACGCTCTTCGGCCTCGCCTCGGAGATCCTCGAGCGCGCCGGCGAGCCGCCGCCCCGCGGCGCGTTCCTGCTCGACGTCATGGCCCAGCGGGCGGCGCGCGATGAGCCGGCGCTGCGCCGCGGATTGGAAGGTCTGCGCGACGGCTTCTCGGCCGTGACGGGCACCGTGCGCGACCTGCTCGACGCCGGTCTCGAGCCGGTCCACGCCGACGCCGCGGAGGAGGCGCTGGCGAGCGACGGCGCGCTTGCCGCCAGCCGCGCCGAGGTGGAGCGCGCGCGGGCCCTGGTGCGCGCCGCCGCCCTTGCCGAGAGCTGGATGCGCGAGCTGCGCCTGGGGCGCGCCTCGACGCTCTTCCGGCGCGCCGCCGAGCTGCTGGAAGACGGCGGGCAGGAGCGCCTGCCGGCGCGGGCCATCCTGATCCACGGCTTCGCCGACGCCACCGGCGTGGCGACCGACTTCCTGCACGCCCTGCTGCGGCGCCGCGGCGCCTGGCTGATCCTCGACCGGCCGCCGAAGCCGGAGGGAGGCGGCGCGGAGAAGGCCTTCACCGAGCGCTTCGCCGAGCGTCTGGCGTCGTCGAGCGGCATCGAAGGGCCAGCCGCCGCCATGGAGCGTGGCGGCGCCGCGTGCGTCGAAGCCTTCGAGGCGATCGGCGCCGAGGCCGAGTGCCGGGAGGTGGCCCGCCGCGTGCGCGCCCTGCTGGAGAGCGGCGCCCGGCCGGAGGGGATCGCCGTCGTGGCGCGCGACCTGCGGCCGTACCGGCTGGCGCTGCGCCGCCACTTCCACCGCCTGGGCATCCCGTTCTCGGGCGTCGGCGAGCGCGGCGCCCTGGCGCCGGCCGGCCGGCGCATCCAGGCTTTCCTGGAGGTGCTGCGCCAGGGCGAGGCGGTGCCGTCCGACCGCTGGCTGGATTCCCTGGCGGCGCTGCCTCCGCTGTCGCTGGAGGGGGCCCAGGGGCGGGTGGATCTCCGGCTCGCCTTCCACTCGCTGGGCGCCGGCCGGCTGCGCGACGTCGCCGAGCTCGATCCCGAGGAGGTGCTGCGCAACAGCAGCTCCTACCCGCTGCCCATCCGCCAGGGATTGAAGCGGGCCGGCGGCGAGGAGGAAGACGACGGTACGGGCGAAGGCGACGGCGCGCAGCGCAGCAACAAGTCCTACGCCCGCCGGCGGCGGGTCTCGGGCTCGCTGCTCCGCGCCGGCGTGCGCGCCGCGCAGCGCACCCGCGAGCGGCTGGCGGCCTGGCCCGCGGAAGCGCCGCTCGCCGAGCATCTCGCCCGCCTGGAGGACCTGCTGGGCGAGGACATCGGCTGGAATCCCGATTCCGGCGAGGCCCGCTGCGTGGTCGCCGCTTTGGAGGAGCTGGAGCGCGGAGTGCCGCCGCGCCTGCGCCTGAGCCAGGACGAGCTGCGCCTGCTCCTCGAGGCGCTGCTGGCGGACGCGGGCGCCGACGATCTCGGAGGCCGCGGCGGCGGCGTGCAGGTGCTCACCGTCACCGAGGCGCGGGGGCGCACCTTCGAGCATCTCTTCGTGCCGGGGCTCAACCGCGACGTCTTCCCGCGCGTCATCCGGGAAGACCCCTTGCTGTCTGACGACCTGCGGCGCGTCCTGCAGCGGGTGCTGCCCGACGTGCCGGTGAAGCGCGGGGGCTTCGACGAGGAGCGCTACCTCTTCGCCCAGCTCCTCTCGGCCGGCCCGGCCGTCGTGCTCTCCTGGCAGACGGCGGACGACGACGGCAAGCCGGTCTCGCCTTCGCCGCTCGTCGAGCGGCTGCGTGAGCGCATCGCCGTCGGCAAGGCGCCGCCGCTGTGGTCGCTGCCCGCGGCCGGGCCTCTCCCCGGGCCGCGCACGGCCGAGGAGCACGCGGTGATGGCCGGCCTGCACGCGCCGCGGCGGTGGTTCGGACGCGTGCTGCCGCTCGCCGTCGAGGAAGGCCGGCGCGATCTCGATCTCCTCCAGGGGATGGCGGCGCCGCTGCCGGTGTTCGATCTGGCGCCGGAGCGCCTGGCCGCCGCCCGGCTGGGCGTGCTGGAGGAGATGGACCCCGACCTGCGCACGCCGGAGGGACGGGCGGCGCGCACGCGGCTCGGTCCCTATTTCGGTTTCGTCGGCCGGCTCGCCGGCGGCGAGGGCGAGCCGCGGCTGCGCGAGCTCTACGTCACCCAGCTCGAGAACCTCGCCGCCTGCCCGTGGCAGCTCTTCCTCGTGCGTCTGCTGGGCATCGAGCCCTCTCCCGATCCGCTGGGCACGTTGCCGGGCGTCAACGCCGCGCTGCTCGGCAACGTCGTGCACGCCACCCTGGAGCGGATCGCCCGGCGCCCGGAGAAGCCCCGGCCCGGGACGCGGCTGCGCGACCTGACCCCGGTCGCGGTCGCCTGGCCGCGCGAGGAGGACCTCGACCGCATGCTGCGCGAGGAGGCCGCGCGGCTGCTGGCCGAGGAGGGCATCCGCCTGCCCGGCCTCGCCCGCGCGCTGGGGGAGCGGGCCCGCCCCATGCTCGACGTCGCCTACGAGATGGACTGGGCCGGCGACGAGGTCTCCGTGCTGGCCGCCGAGTACGAGGACAGGATGGACGCCGGCGAGGCGCCGGGCCGGCTCCGCCACGTCCTCTTCCGCGCCGACCGCGTGGACCTGGCCCCCGGCGGGTTGATGATCTGGACCGACTACAAGACCGGCAAGCCGGTGTCGAAGGCGCGCAAGCCCGAGACGCGCCGCCGCGACTTCCTGCGCCGTGTCCAGTCCGGCTCGCACCTGCAGGCCGTCGCCTATCTGCTCGGCTCGGAAGGGGAGTCCAGGGGGCGCTATCTCTTCCTGCGGCCGGGACTGGAGGAGGAGGCGCGCGAGCTCTCCGTGACCGGCGACGATCAGGAGTTCGTCTCGGCCTTCGCCGCCGCTTCGGAGGCCGTGCTCGCCGCCTGGGAGGTGGGCAGCTTCTTCCCGCGTCTGGTGGAGCCGGACGGCCGCAAGGAGCCCGGCCGCTGCGGCCTCTGCGCCGTGGCCGAGGCCTGTCTGCGGGGCGATTCCGGCTCCCGCCTGCGCCTCTCCCACTGGACCGCCGGCGCGC
>DATBGJ010000511.1:0-2852 GCA_036558045.1 Thermoanaerobaculia bacterium | reverse complement strand
AAGGACGTTCCCAGCTACCCGGCGAGCGACTACAAGGCGGCCGAGCGGGACGACCGCAAGATCCGGGCTTTCCGCGACGAGGTGCTGAAGCACGTGCAGGCGAAGAAGGGGCCGCTGGTGGACGTGCGCAGCCCGCAGGAGTACAGCGGCGAGCGGCTGCACATGCCGGAGTATCCCAACGAGGGCGCCTTGCGCGGCGGCCACATCCCGGGCGCCGCCAACGTGCCGTGGGCCAAGGCGGTCAACCCGGAGGACGGCACCTTCAAGCCGGCCACGGAGCTGCGGGCCCTCTACGAGAACGAGGCGAAGATCAAGCCCGAGGACGACGTCATCGTCTATTGCCGCATCGGCGAGCGCAGCAGCCACACCTGGTTCGTCCTCACCAACCTCTTGGGATTCAAACAGGTACGGAACTATGATGGGAGCTGGACGGAGTGGGGCAACCTGGTGGGGGTGCCTATCGAGCGCACCGCCTGACGGAAGGAGCCGATGGCCGTACCGGAAAAGCTGAACCAGACGCTGGAGATGCTCGACATGGTCCCGGACCGCAACGAGCGCATCCAGCTCCTGATCGACATCGCCGGCCGCTTCGAGGAGGTGCCGCCGCGGATCGCCCGGCGGCCCTTCCCGGCGGAGCACCTGGTGCCTGCTTGCGAGTCGCAGGCCTACATCTTTCCGGAGCAACGCCCGGACGGCACGCTCGACTTCCACTTCGCCGTCGAGAACCCGCAGGGGATCTCCGCCAAGGCCATGGCCGTGATCCTCGACGAGACCCTCTCCGGCGCGCCGCCCGAGCAGGTCGCCCAGGTGCCGCAGGACGTCGTCTACCGCATCTTCGGCCGCGAGCTCTCCATGGGCAAGTCGATGGGGCTGATGTCCATGGTCGGCATGGTGGCGAATCTGGCGCGGAAGGTTGTGGAGGGGAGGGGGGCGTAGCCTGGAGCCGGGCGGGTACAACTTTGCCTCAAAAAGTCCTTGACGAACCCGTCTCTCCCGCGTACTCTTTCCCTGTGACCGATCCGCAACCCGCCCGCCGCGTTTCGCCTCCGCCACCGGCCCTCCACCTGCGGGCCATGGACAACCTCCGGTTCATCCGCGAGACGATGGAGGGCGCCGCCTATTTCACCGCGGTCTCCGGCCTCGGCGAGATGATCGTCGGGCTGACCGCGCTGGCCGCCGCGTACCTGGCGGTGCGGCAGGCGACGCCTTGGGGATGGCTGCTGGTCTGGTTGTGGGAGGCCCTGGCGGCGTTCCTGATCACCGCCGGCGCCATCGTCTGGAAGGCGCGGCGATCGGACGCCGACCTGTTCTCCCGTCCGGGCCGGCGGTTCGCGCTCGGCCTCTTTCCTCCCTTGATCGCCGGCGCCCTGCTGACGCCCGTGCTCTTCAGCTCGGGCAACCTGGAAGCGCTGCCGGGCCTCTGGCTCCTGCTCTACGGCACGGGAGTCGTCACGGGCGGCGCCTTCTCGGTGCGTACCGTGCCGGTGATGGGACTCGCCTTCATGGGCCTGGGAACGGTGGCGCTCCTCGCTCCCGCCGCCTGGGGCGACGCCCTGCTGGCGGCCGGGTTCGGCGGCCTGCACCTGATCTTCGGCGCCGTCATCGCGAGGAGGCACGGTGGCTAAGCGCAACGCGCTCCATCATCACGACGGCGGCGAGTCCGAGGGCCCCGACGTGGCCGTACCCGAGCCGGCGCCGCAGGCGGCGCTCGACCTCGACCGCCTCATCCACGAGCGCATGCGGCTCGGCATCGTCAGCGCCCTGGCCGTCAACGACCATCTGAGCTTCAACGAGCTCAAGCGGCTGTTGAAGACGACGGACGGCAACCTCAGCGTCCACGCGCGCAAGCTGGAGGATGCGGGCTACATCGCCTGCCAGAAGTACTTCGAGGGCCGGCTGCCGAAGACGGATTACCGGCTCACGGCGCCCGGCCGCAAGGCCCTGGAACGCTACCTCGACCACATGGAAGCGATCATCCAGGCCACCCGGGAAGGTTGAAGACTGGTTTTTTTGCGTCCCTCTGCTTTGCGAGACAAAGTAATTGGTTCATGGAGAGAGGTAACTTGAAGATCGTTTCCCTGCTGTCCGCGGTCGTTTTGGTCCTTGTCATCCTTTTCGTCCTTTCCCTGACTACCCTGCTCCCGCGCGCCCGCCCCGAATCCGCCTTGGCGAAGGCGGCGGTCGCGGGATCGCCCAACGCCAAGGACCCGCACGGCTTCACCATCCTCGATTGGGCCGCGCGCACCGGGCGGGCGGACGCCATCGCGGAGCTGGTGCGAGCCGGGGCCGATCCGGACCTCCGCGACTCCGGGCCCAACGGCTGGACGCCGCTGCACCACGCCGTGCACAAGGACCAGCTCGGCGCCGTGCGCGCCTTGCTCGCCGCCGGCGCCGACGTGAACGGGCGGGCGGACAACGGGTTGACGCCGCTGATGCTGGCCTCGGCGCAGGGCGAGACCGCGATCGTGGAGGAGCTCCTCCGGGCCGGCGCCAATCCCCGGCTCCGGCTCCATGATCCGATCCGCTGGAGCGCGCTGGAGGAGGCGGTGGCCAACGGCCATTCCGAGGTGGTCGACGCCCTGCTGCGCAAGGACCCGGAGCTGCGCCTGGGGGACGGTCCGCGCGGCTTTGCCATCCGCGCCTTCGCCTGGGTGCAGGGCCACACGGATGCGATCGAGAAGGCCGACCACGGCCGGGAGTTTTTCTGATGAGCGCGCCGCTCCGACTCGCTCCCGAGGTCGTCCCCTCCGGGGCCGGCCTGCACGTGGCCATCATCATGGACGGCAACGGCCGCTGGGCCCTCTCCCGCGGCAGGCCGCGCACGGCGGGCCACGTGGCCGGCGTCGAGACGG
>DATBGJ010000510.1:0-1684 GCA_036558045.1 Thermoanaerobaculia bacterium | reverse complement strand
TCGAAGAGGTCCTCCAGGGTGCTGCCTAGGTGACGCGGAATGAGGTTCGTTGCGCTGTGATAAAACGGGGCGGAGAAAGCTCGATGGCCAACTCGAACGCCGGCTCCAACGCGCGGCATCTCGCCCTCGGAACGATCTCCTTTGCGGTCTCCTTCGCGGCCTGGGGATTGATCAGCGCCTTCGCTCCCCGCTTCCGCGAGCTGTTCTCCTTGTCGGGCACCCAGACGGCCCTGCTGATCGCGGTGCCGGTGCTCCTCGGCTCCTTGGGGCGGTTTCCGGTGGGCCTGCTCGCCGACCGTCTCGGAGGCAGGACGGTGTTCACGGTCCTGCTGCTGCTGATCGCGGTGCCGGTCTGGCTGGTGCCGGGAGCGGCGAGCTACCGGGAGCTACTGGCCATCGCGTTTTTCCTGGGGCTTGCCGGCTCGGCGTTCCCGGTCGGGGTCGGCTACGTCTCACGCTGGACCTCTCCCGGGCGGCAGGGGAGTGCCCTCGGCGTCTACGGTCTCGGCAACATCGGGCAGTCGGCGGCCGTCTTCCTCGGGCCGCTGATCGCGCTGGCCGCCGGCTGGCAGACGGTCTTCCGCGGCATGGCGGTGCTCTCCGTCCTCTGGGGCGCCGTCTTCGGCTTGCTGGCGCGCGACGCGCCGTCCGCGGCCCGGCCGGCGGGAGTCGGCGCGGCGCTGCGGGTGCTGCGCGAGCGGCTCGCGTGGGTGCTCGCCCTCTTCTACTTCCTGACCTTCGGCGGCTTCGTGGCCTTCGCGGTCTATCTGCCGACGCTGCTGCGCGACGAGTTCGGCCTCCGCCCCGCGGACGCCGGCTTCCGCGCCGCCGGGTTCGTGCTGCTCGCGACGCTGCTGCGGCCGGCCGGCGGCTGGCTCTCCGACCGCATCGGCGGCGCCCGGGTGCTCTCCGGCGTCTTCCTGGGAGTGGTTCCCTTCGCGCTGCTGCTCACCTGGCCGGCGATGCTGCCGTTCAGCGTCGGCGCCCTCGGCTGCGCGGCGCTGCTCGGGCTCGGCAACGGCGCGGTGTTCAAGCTGGTGCCGCAGTACTTCCCGGCGACGACGGCGACGGTCACCGGCCTCGTGGGCGCCATGGGCGGCCTCGGCGGCTTCTTCCCGCCGCTCCCGCTCGGCTTCTTTCGCGACCGGGTGGGCGCGCTCTGGCCCGGCTTCGTCCTGCTCGCCACCACCTCCTGCCTGCTGTGGTGGATCAACCGCCGCGTGTTCGTATCGCGGCAGGAAGCGCTGGAGCTCTCCCTGCCGCCCGAGCTGGCCCGCGCCTCCGAGCGCCTGCGCGCCGGCGCCTGGGCCACCTTCTGGACCGGCGCGCTGGCGGCCGCCATCGTCGTCGGCTCGCGCAATCTCCAGAACTTCGATCCGGCCCTGGTGATCTACACCTTCGCCACGGTCTTCGCCACCTGGGGAGTGGTCTACCACTACTGGGTCTGGCTGCAGAAGCCGCCGACGCGCATGTACTGGAAACGGGGATGGGAGATCGCGCGGCGCCGCGGGCTCGGGAAGAGCGCCGTCGAGCTCTCGGGGCTCGCGGCGAAGAATCTCGGCGCGCAGACCTTCATCGCACAGCGCTCGAAGCTGCGCTGGTGGATGCACCAGCTCATCTTCTGGGGCTGCCTGCTCGCTGCGGCGATCACTTTTCCGCTGGTCTTCGGCTGGATCTCCTTTGC
>DATBGJ010000509.1:0-3466 GCA_036558045.1 Thermoanaerobaculia bacterium | reverse complement strand
GCTGTGGCTCACGATCAGCGGCTCGAGGTCGGCGTCCGGCAAGGCGGCGAGCCGCGGCGCCAAGCGCAGCGAGCGCTGGGACGAGCTCTCGTTGAGGATCACCTTGCGGCCGCTCGGGCCGATGGCGATCCGCACGTCGCCCGCCTCTGCCACTACGGGGCAGAGTGCCAAGAGCGTCCAGGCGACGGCACGTAGAGCCGTTCTCGTCACGACAGTCCCTTCTGTTGAATGCTGCTACAGGGGGACTATCTTAATCAGATAGAGAAAGATTGCAAGGGGTATGTTTTACCGCCCGAGCTGCTCGCGCACCGCCTCGCCGGCGGAGGCCAGGGCGTCCGGCAGCTTCTCCGGCTCCTTGCCGCCGGCCTGGGCGAAGTCGGGCCGGCCGCCGCCGCCGCCGCCCACGATGGCGGAGAGCCGCTTCACCAGCTCGCCGGCCTTGACCCGGGCGGTCAGGTCCTTGCTCACCGCCGCCACCAGGCTGACGTTGCCGTCGCTGCGGCTGCCGATCACCACCACCCCGGAGCCGAGCTTGGAGCGCAGCGCGTCCGCCATGTCGCGCAGCTCGTTGGCCGGCGCGGACGGCACCTCGCGAGTGAGCACGCGGATACCCTCGACGAGGATCTCCTCGTCGCCCGCGGGCGAGGCCGTGCCGGAGACGAGCTGCATGCGCAGCCGCCGCATCTCCTGCTCCAGCTCGTTCTGGCGCTGGCGGATCTGCTCCGCCTTCTGGAGCTGCTGGTCATAGTCGCCCGTGCGGATGCCGAGCCGCGCCACCAGCTCGCCGTAAGCCGCGCGCTGGCGGCGCATCTCTTCGAGCGCCCAGGTGCCCGTCAGGGCCTCGATGCGGCGCACGCCGGAGGCGACGCCGCGCTCGGATTCGACGACGAAGAGGCCGATCTCGCCCGTGTTGTGGACGTGGCAGCCGCCGCACAGCTCCAGGCTGAAGCCGGGGACGTTCACCGTGCGCACCCGCTCGCCGTACTTCTCGCCGAAGAGGGCCATGGCGCCGGCGGCGATCGCCTCCTGGTAGCTGCGCCAGACGATCTCCGTGCCCACCGCACGGCGGATCCACTCGTTGACCAGGTCCTCGACCTGCTCGATCTCCTGGCGGAACATGCCGCGGTGATAGGTGAAGTCGAAGCGCAGGCGGTCCGGCGCCACCAGCGAGCCGGCCTGGCGCACGCTCTTGCCCAGCACCTGACGCAGGGCAGCATGCAACAGGTGGGTGGCCGTGTGGTTGCGCTGGATGGCCAGCCGCCGCTCGTGGTCCACGCGGAGCTGCACCTTGGTGTGGCGCGCGAGGCTGCCCTCCTCCACCTCGACGAAGTGGAAGAAGATGCCGGAGGTGTCCTTCTGGGTGTCCACCACCCGGGCGAGCCCTCCTTCCCAGATCATCTCGCCGGTATCGCCAACCTCGCCGCCCGCCTCGGCGTAGAACACCGTCTGATCGAGGATGACGACGCCCACCTGCCCTTTCTGCAGCGTCGACACGCGCACCGGCGCGCCCTCGCGCCAGGTGGCGAGGCGCACCACCTCGGCCGGCGTGTCGATGAGCTCCGTGCGGTCGTAGCCTTCGAAGTGGGTCTCGGCCAGCTCGGCGTGGCCGCGCAGCACCTCGCGCAGCGCGGAGAGACGGTTCTGCACCTCGGCCGTCGCCTTGCGCGACTGCTCGCGCTGGGCGTCGAGCGCCTCGTTGAAGCCCTCCTCGTCGACGCGGAAGCGCTCCTCCTCGGCGATCTCGCGGATCACCTCCAGCGGCAGGCCGTAGGTGTCGTAGAGGCGGAAGACCATGGCGCCCGGGAGCACCGTCGCGCCCTGCGGCCGCAGGCGCTCGATCTCCTCCTGCACCTGGCGGGCGCCGTTGGCGACCGTGGAGAGGAACTTCTCCTCCTCGGCCTTGATGGTGGCCATCGAGGCCTGGCGCGTCGCCGCGAGCTCCAGGTAGTGGGCGCCCATCACCTCGCCGAGCACCGGCACCAGCTTGTGCAGGAACGGCTCCTCGAAGCCCAGGCGCATGCCGTGCCGCACCGCCCGGCGCAGGATGCGTCGCAGCACGTAGCCCCGGCCCTCGTTGCCCGGAATGACGCCGTCGGCGAGCAGGAAGGAGACGGCGCGCAGGTGATCGGCGATGACCCGCAGCGAGACGTCCTTCTCGGCGTCCTTGCCGTACTGCGTGCCGGCGAGCTCCGCCGCTGCGGCGAGGATCGGCTGGAAGAGGTCCGTGTCGTAGTTCGAGTGCACGCCCTGCAGCACGGAGGTGATCCTCTCCAGGCCCATGCCCGTGTCGATCGACGGCTTGGGCAGCGGCGAGAGGTTGCCCTGCTCGTCGCGGTCGAACTGCATGAAGACCAGGTTCCAGATCTCGGTATAGCGTCCGGAGTCCGAGCCCTCGGCGAAAGAGACCTGCGGAAGCTCCGGGTAGAGGTCGACGAAGATCTCGCTGCACGGGCCGCAGGGGCCGGTCTCGCCCATGGCCCAGAAGTTGTCCTTCATGCCGCAGCGGTGGACCCGTCCGGCGGGCAGGCTCGACAGCTTCAACCAGAGATCGTAGGCCTCGTCGTCCTCTTCATAGACCGTGGCGAAAAGCCGCTCGGCGGGGATGCCCCAGACGCGCGTCACCAGGTCCCAGCCGAAGCGGATGGCGTCCTCCTTGAAGTAGTCGCCGAAGGAGAAGTTGCCCAGCATCTCGAAGAACGTATGGTGGCGAGGGCTGGGACCGACGTTCTCCAGGTCGTTGTGCTTGCCGGAGACGCGCATCACCTTCTGCGCCGAGGCCGCCCGCGGCGACGCCGGTTTCCGGTTGCCGAGAAAGACGTCCTTGAACTGCACCATGCCAGCATTGGTGAACAGCAGGGTCGCGTCTCCCTGCGGCACCAGGGGCGCGCTCGGCACGACCTGATGGCCGCGCTCGCGGAAGAATTCGAGAAAGCCTGTGCGAATGTCCGTGCTCTTCATGATCCGTCGTCGAGGTCCAGCCCGTTTCCGCGGGCGGTTAAAACGGCAACGATAGCACGGCGGGAGAAGCCCTTGCGGTCGAGGTGGCGCGCCAGCGCCCGCGGATCGCGGCCGCCCTGGCGCTCCCACCGCTCCGCCGCCGCGCGCGCCGCCGGCAGGTCGTCCTCCGGCGTCAGCTCGGCGAGCGCCTCCGCGGCCACCTCGTCGGAGGCTCCCCGCCGCAACAGCTCGGCGAGCAGCCGCGCCCGCCCCTCGCCGCGTCCAAGGCGGGATTCGACGAAGCCGCGCGCCGCGGCGCGGTCGTCGAGATAGCCCTGCTCGGTCAGCCGGTCGAGCGCCGTGGCGATTTCTTCGTCAGGAAACCCGCGTTGACGGAGCTTCGCCGCCAGCTCCTGCCGGAAATGCGGACGGGCGGCGAGAAGCTGCGCGGCTTTGTCGTAGGAGTCAGACATGTCTTGCCCTATGAGTCGATCTGCCCTGCGAAGCCTCACCCCCTGTCCCCCTCTCC
>DATBGJ010000508.1:0-13275 GCA_036558045.1 Thermoanaerobaculia bacterium | reverse complement strand
CATCGTCGAGAACCTGGGAGTCAAGCAGGAGGTCTTCGCCGAGACGGCCCGGCACGCGCGGCCCGACGCCGTCCTCGCCTCCAACACCTCCTCGCTCTCCGTGGGCGCCATCGGCGCCAAGACGCCCGAGCGCGGCCGGGTGGTGGGGATGCACTTCTTCAACCCCGTCGACAAGATGCCGCTCGTCGAGGTGATCGCGGGGGCGGGCAGCGACGCCGCGGCGGTCAACACCGTCTTCGCCTTCACCCGCCGGCTCGGCAAGACGCCCATCCTGGTCAAGGACGCTCCCGGCTTCCTGGTCAACCGGCTGCTGATGTTCTACTCCACCGAGGCCCTCTGGCTGCTCGACGAGGGCTACCGCATCGAGGACCTCGACCGCGCCATGTCCGACTGGGGCATGCCGATGGGCCCGCTGGCGCTCCAGGACGAGGTCGGGATCGACGTCGCCACCAAGGTGGCCCACATCCTGCGCGACGCCTTCAGCGAGCGGTTGCCGCTTCCCGACTGGCTCGACAAGGTGCCGGAGAGCGGCCGCCTGGGAACGAAGAACGGCAAGGGCTTCTATCGCTACGACGGGCGCGAGCGCAAGGATCCGGACCCGGCCGTGTACGGGCTGCTCGGCCTCCATCCCGAGGTGGACAATCCGGACTCCGGCGCCCTCGCCGACCGCATGGTGCTGCCGATGGTCAACGAGGCGGCCCGCTGCCTGGAGGAAAGCGTGGTGCGCAGCGCCGCCGACCTGGACCTGGCGCTGATCTTCGGCACCGGCTTTCCGCCCTTCCGCGGCGGCCTCTGCCGCTGGGCGGACCATGAAGGGCTGGCCCGCATCGTCGCCACCCTCGAACGCCTGGAAGGAAGCGTCGGCGAGCGGTTCCAGCCGTCCGCGGCCCTGCGGGCGACGGCTGCGGCGGGGGGGTTTTACGCGCGGTTTCCCGCCGCATGAAGCTCCGGCCGGCCCGCGGGCCGTGTGGGTCTGCGGCTGCCCGGCGAGCGGCAAGACGGCCATCGCGGAAGCGGCCATCCTGCCGCTGGGCTTCGAGCTGATCGATTCCGACGCCGTCTTCGAGCATCTCCTGCGGCAGTACGGGCTGAGCGCCGAGATCCAGGCGCCCACCGCCGCGGACAAGGAGCTCGCGCGGCGCGCCGCGGCGGCCCGGCGGAGCGGCCAGGGGCCGAAGATGGCGGACTGGGGGGATCCGCTCGACTACCTCGCGGACAAGCAGCCGCCGACCCACGGCCACCTCTACGCCGTGGCGCGGGAGATCACGCGCCGCGCCCTTGTCACGGGCCGGGAAGAACGCAAGAGCCTCCTCATCGTCGAGACGGGCGGGCAGGCGGACAAGACCCTGAAAACAAATCAGACGCTGAAGCTGGCAGGATATAAAACCTTTCTGATCTGGGTCAGCCTGCGGTCCCTGGAGGACGCTCTGCGGCGCAACTATGCCCGTAAGGCGGCGGGCGGCAGGCGCCTGCACGCGGCGATCGTGGAGCGCAGCTTCACCGTCGCGCAGGAGGTCCGCGGCAGGCTGGTCGACGCCTTCGAGCCCGCGGTGTTCGCCGTCGACAACAGCGAGGACGGCGGCGGATCGCTGGGCGACAGGATCCGCGAAGTGCGAGCGGTGATCGGCGACTGGATGGCGGGGGAAGGACCGGCCGGCTGGAGAGAGCCATGAGGAAGATATACGAGAGCCTCTACATGGGAGATCAGGAGGACTGCTTCGAGGGCGCGGCGAGCTGGGCTGTGGTGCACGCCTGCCGGGACCCTTGCTTCCGCAGGGCGGCCCGGCGGCTGGGAGGCGCCAGCGCAAGTCAGAGCTCTCTCGAGGACGGCTCGAATCTCTACCTCGACCTGGTCGACGGGCCGGCCGACGGCTTTTCGCCGCCCCCCTTCGAGGCGTTCCTTTCCTTCGCCGGCCGCCACTGGCGTCCGGGCGCCGGCCTGCTGGTCCACTGCAACCTGGGGAAGTCGCGGGGACCCTCCCTTTGCCTGCTCTTCCTCGCCGGGCACCTGGCGGTGCTGCCTTCCGGGTCGTATGACGAGGCCGATGCCGCCTTCTCCCGGCTGCTGCCCGGTTATTCTCCCGGCGCGGGCATCCGGTCGTTCCTCCGCGCACAGTGGGAGAACGTGCGCGGGCCGCGTTCTGCGGGTTAGGCCGAGATGCGCTCCGTCGAGAGGAAATCGACGATCTCGTGGAAGAGCTCGGCGGCCCCGCGGCCGGCGAGGTTCCGCACGATCCACTCCAGATCGGAGCGGAAGAAGGTGCCGCGCTGCGGATTGACCAGACCGATGCGGCGGATGTCGTAGCGTGGAGCGGCGAAGTTCAGGGCGCAATAGGTGACGAGCTGGCGTACGTCCGGCTGATGGAACCCGCGGTCCACGGCCTTGACTTCGTAGAGGGTCTGCCCGATCAGCAGATCTCCCCGGCAGGCCGCCAGCAGACCGCAGCCGGCGAACGGCGGGCGGGGGACGATGCTGCCCCGGTCATCCTGGGCGCTGACGAAGGCGACGAGGATCCGGGTGAGGTCCTCCGCCTCGCTCACCTCCGTCGGGCTCGGGGGAGGCAGCTCGGGAACCGGGGACCCGCGCAGGCGCGCGACGAACGCGCTCGCCTCCGTGGCCAGCCGCTGGAGCTCTCCCGCTTCAGGCGGGCGGTCCGCCAGCCGGCCCTCCACGACGCGGGCGGCGAACCAGCGCAGGCTGACCTCGCTGATCAGGTCGTGGCGCACGTCGCGGTCCGGCTGCCGCCGGTAGCCCGCGAACTGCTGCCGCAGGTCGTTGTTGATGGCGTCGGTGACCTCCTTGCCCATGGGCAGCGCCTGGCGCCAGAAGGAGGTATACCGCTCGGCGAAGATGCGCTCGGAGATCACGGCGCCGCTTCCGGACCGCTCGTCGCCGTCCTCCTCTCCGCCCACTCCAGGGTCAACAGGTCCAGGGGCAAGATGCGGCCGGCCAACTCCCTGCGCCACTTCCGTTCGGTCTCGCCGAGGGACGCCGCGGCGATCAGCAGCGACTTCCTCTCCCACGGGGTGAGATCCATCTCCTGGCGCCGGAGCTGGCGTATCCACTCGGCGCTCCGCCGCCAGGCCATGGCCAGGATGATGTCGCGGCGGACCATCCGCGGAGCGGTCTCATAGGCGGCGGCCAGCACGCTGCTCGTCGCCGGCTCTTCGTCGTGGACCAGCACGCGCACGGCATAGGCCAGATGCGCCGGTATGCCCATCAGATAAGACCGCGACCGGATCAGCTCGGCCAGGGTGTCGAAGATCTTGCGGCGGGTCTGCCTGTCCAAACCGGGGTCGTCGTCGTCCGGCTCCGGGCTGGCCTCGCGGTCGAAGAAATCGTTGCCGCCCTCTTCCGTCCCCAGCTCGACCAGGTGCTTGAGGGTGCGCAGCAGGTTCGAGAAGAGGGGATACAGGCGCTCCAGGGTGTGCGTCTCGAGCAGCGCTTGCACGGCGGTGTCGCGGTTTTCGGGACCGATGTACTTGACGGCGTCGATGAGGCGGCGGGCGAGCGCCGGGTCCGGCCTGCTCTTCGCCAGCTCCCGCGCCAGGATCCCCAGGAGGTCGTACTTGTTGATCTCCCGCTTCATCTCCTCGTACTCTCCCGCCGGATCGTCGGCATAGGGATCGAAGGGGATCTTCAGCTTGAGCAGGCTCCAGCGCTCCCCTGCGCCTTCCTCCTCCTGGGCGAGCGGCGAGGTGGCGGCGAACTCCTTGGCGCTCATCACGCGCGTCTTGCTCTTCTGCAGCGTCAAACCGAGCCGATTGAACAGCGTCTTGCTGAGGAACATCAGCTTCTGATAGGCGTCGTTCTCGTCGCTGGCGAAGAGGTGGAAATCGTCGGCGAAGCGGCAGAACGGAACGTTCTGCAGGGCCAGCAGGTCGTCCACGGGCTGCAGCACCAGCTCGCTCAGCAGCCGCGCCGCCGGACCGCCGATCGGCAGTCCGTACGGTTCGTCGCCGGCGAGAATGCCCAGCAGGACCAGGATGCGGCCGGCGACCTCCGCGTCCGCGCCCGCGCTCAGCAGGGCTTGTCTGACGTGCTCGTGGGAGATCCGCGCATAGAAGTCGGCGACGTCGCATACCACCACTTGGGGGAACTTCTTCGCCAGCACGAGAGACTGCTCCTGGTATTGCCGCCAGCCGAGCTTGCCGTCGAACAGCGCGCCGGTCTTGGCGTCCGGCTTGAAGCGATAGGAGAAGACGGCGCGCTGCGCCACCGGCGAGCGCACCGCCTCGATGCGGCTGCCGACCGCCGCCACCAGGCCGAGCAGGTAGGCGTTCCAGATCGGCTCGATCTGGGTCACCCAACGGAAGCCGAAGAAACCGGCCGGATAGAGGCTCGCCTCGTAATAAGGGCGATAGTTCGCCACGAACGTATCGAACTTCACGTCGATTCTCTCGAGCAGCTCGAGCGACTCCCGCGGGTTCTCGGCGAACACCGTCCTCTCGATTGGATAAGGTAGGACGTCGGTGTCGCCGAACCGCACGACGTTGCGCAGGGCCAGCTCGAAAGCCCGCCGCTTCCAGGGCTCGCCGCCGAGCAGCCCGACGATGGCGACGAGGAGATCCCTGAAGCCCGCATGAGAGCTGTCGGCGGTCCAGCCTTGCAGATCGACGGCGCTCAGCTTGGCGAACTGGGCCGGCGGCTTGACGCCTTCGATCAGCACGGGCAGCAGCCGCTTGCGGCGGCGGCCGATGCCGGCTTCCCGGAGGACCCATTCCGACTCCACCGAATGCGCCGACCAGAGGACCACGATGCAGCCCGCCGACTCCGCCTCCGTCTTGATCCGGCGCTCGAAGTCCTTGCCCGCCTCGATCTCGAAGTCCCAGAAAACCGTCCATCCCCGCCGCTTGAGAGCGTCGGCGAGACGCGCCGCAACCGGCCGGTCGCGGCGCGAGTAGCTCAGGAAGATGTCATTCATTGCGGCAAAGCCTATTTTGGCAGAACGCTCGGCGCGCGGACCGGATCGTCCTCTCCGGGGGACGCTCGCGGGAGCGGTCCCCCTGGAATATCCTTGGCCCGTCCCTTGCTGTCTCCTGAGGGGGAAGGATCTGGCAAAAGGAGAGAACCCATGTCTCGAACCATGCGGATGACGGCGCTCGCCCTCGTCGCACTTTGCGCTTTTGGGCGCGCTGCGATGGCCCAGGAGGAGAAGCCGCAGGGCCAGTTCGGCACCGAGGTCACGGTCAACGAGGTGCTGCTCGACGTCCTGGTCACCGACTCCAGGGGCAACGTCATCGTCGGCCTCGACAAGAACGATTTCGTGGTGACCGAGAACGGCAAGCCGGTGAACCTGACCGGCGTCACCTTCTACAGCAACCGCCGCCTCTTGCAGTCCTCGCCGGCGCTCGCCAAGCAGGGCGTCAGCGTCGAGCAGGTGCCGGAGGACCGGTACTTCATCCTGCTCTTCGAGGACCAGAAGGACACCGCGCAGGAGGCGCCCGGGCTGCTGTCGCAGCAGCTCCAGGCCGCCAAGCGGGTGCGCGGCTGGATCGACGGCGAGCTGCTGCCCAACGATTGGGTGGCGGTCGCGAGCTACGACACCAAGCTCAAGGTGCAGCAGGACTTCACCCGCGACCGCCGGGCGCTGATCGCGGCGGTGGGTGACGCCATGAAGGGCAAGGACCGCGAGGGGAACTACCCGTCGCGCATCGACACCAGCAAGGGACCCTCGCTGCTCGCCGGAATGCCGAAGGGTGAGGAGCTGCGCAACAAGACCAGCACCCTCTACGAGGCGATGCAGCAGATCGCCCGCTCGGCCGGCAACGTGCGCGGCCGCAAGAACCTGCTGCTCTTCACCTTCGGCCTCCCCGGCCGGGTGGACACCTTCGGCCAATACGTGCCGGACAAGCGCTTCTTCGAGCCCACCGTGCAGGCCCTCAACGCCAACAACGTGGCGGCCTACACGCTCGATCTCACGCCCCCCGCCGTCGAGCACACGCTGAGCGACGCGCTCAACAAGCTGGCGGACGACACCGGCGGCCGTTACTTCTTCAACGTCACCAACTTCTCGACGCCGCTCGATCAAGTGGCGAAGGAGAACAACGGCTACTACCTGCTGAGCTACTCCAGCGAGCAGCCGGCCGGCAAGTCGGGCTTCCAGGAGGTCGACGTCCGTCTCACCAACCCCGAGTTCCGGGTCAAGGCGCGGCGGGGGTACGAGTACGGGAAGTAGTCAGAGCCCCACCGCGGCTCTGAGGAGGCGCTTGCGCAGCCCGGTATACGGCTGGTGGCAGGCGAGGAGATCCGAGAAGACGCGGCGGATCCCCGGGTGCAGCCGCGCGAGCGGCACCATCCACTGGCCGATGGAGCCCTCGAAGAAGAGGTCGCGGGCGCGGCCGGCGCGCTCCATGTCGCCGGCCAGCTCGGCCTCCAGACGGTCCGGATACGATCCGGGCCCGCCGGCGAGCAGGCTCTCGGCCGCCCACAGGCCGGAGAGCATGCCGTAGCGGATCCCCTCGCGCGTCAGCGGATCGGCCAGCGCCGCCGCGTCGCCCACCAGCAGCACGTTGCGGCAGACGCCGCGGCGGACTCCCTCCAGCGTCCACTCTCCGAAGACCGGGATGGGGTACCGGTAGCGCACGCCCGGCAGGTTGCGCCAGCCCGCCGGGAAGTGGTGGTCGAGGAACCGGTCGAGCGCCGCACGGGCGGTGGAGTCCGGGAGCTTTTCGGGCGTATAGGCGATGCCGACCGAAGCGCCGCCTGGCCGCGGGAAGATCCACAGATAGGAGTCGGCGAGCGCGGGAAGGGCGACGATCAGGTGCCGCCAGGCGAGGCCGGAGAGCGAGCCTCCGAGCCCGATGCTGTCGCCCCGGGGAGCGAGCCCCAGCGAGCGCCGCGAAAGCCCGCGGGCGCCGTCGGCCCCGATGATCCAATCGTAGGTCCGGGCCTCGCCGCGGCTAGTGACGCGAAGCCCCTCCGGCCTCCACTCCAACCGTTCAGCCCTCGCGGGAAGCCGCGACGCGCCCGCCGACACGGCCGCCGCGACGATCGCCGCGTCGAGGTCCCGCCGGCGGTAGATGCGGAGCCCGCCCAGATCCATCGCGATGCGACCGCCGCGGGCGTTCTCGAACAGGGCGGGCGGGCTGTCCACCGCGGGGAGCGGCGAAGGGTCGAAGCCGGCGAGACGCGGCAGAACGTGCTCCGGCACGCCGCCGCCGCACGGCTTCTCGCCGGGGCTGCCGGGAAGGTAGAGATCCACCTGAGCGCCGCCGCGCGCCAACGCCAGCGCCGCGGCGCCACCCGCGGGTCCGCCGCCGAGGACCGCGATTCTCATGGGTTTCTAGGCCTCCTCGGCTTCGCCGTTCTCGATCGCCAGCAGCACCACGGTGACGTTGTCGATGCCGCCGCGGGCGTTGGAGTCGTTGATCAGCGCGCGGCAGATCTCGTGGAGGCTCTTGCCGGTGGACAGGCGGTCGCGGATGTCGGCGTCGGAGAGCATGCCGGTCAGGCCGTCGGAGCAGAGGAGGAAGAGGTCCCCCGGCTGCACCGCGAGCTCTTTCACGTCCACCAGCACGTCGCTCTCGCCGCCGAGGGCGCGGGTGACGACGTTCTTGAGCGGATGGGAGCGGGCCTGCTCCTTGGAGAGGAAGCCGGCCACCACCTGCTCGTTGACCCAGGTGTGGTCCTGCGTCAGTTGCTCCAGCTTGCCGTCGCGCAGGCGGTAGGCCCGGCTGTCGCCGACGTGGGCCACGGCGGCGGTGGCGCCGGCGAGCAGGAGGCCGACGACGGTCGTCCCCATGCCGTAGAGCGAGCCGTCCTTGCTGATGGCGCGCAGGACGTGGTCGTGGGCCATGCGCACAGCCATCTTGAGCAGGTTCGAGTGGCGCTCGAGGCGGGAGTCCATGCCGAACGGCCAGGTGGTGTCGCGGTCGGCGGTCTTGGCGATGAAATCGCGGATGGCGTTGACGGCGATCTGCGCCGCCACCTCGCCATGGCTGTGGCCGCCCATGCCGTCCGCCACGACGTAGAGCTTGTGCGTCGGATCGATCTCGAAGTAGTCCTCGTTGTGAGCCCGGGTGAGCCCCACGTCGGAGAGTCCGCAGGCCTTGACGCGCATCAGCCGGTCTTTCCGAAGAGGCCCCGGCGGGGAGAGCCGGTGCGGTTGAGCTCCTGCAGAGCCTGCCGGATCTCCGGATCGTCGTCGCCCCACTGCAGCGACTTCCGGTAGAAGAGGACCGCGCGCTCGCTCTCGCCCGCGAGCGCCAGGATGCGGCCGGCCTGCTTCAGGTAGGAGGGGTTCATCGGCTCGAGATCACAGGCCCGCTCGATGGCGGCCACGGCCCGCGGCAGCCAGTTCTTCTGCTGGCTGCAGGCCTGGGCCAGATGATGCCAGGCCTGGGCGTTGCGCGGGTCGTACTGCGTCGCCTGGTCGAAGTTGCTGGCCGCCTCCAGATAGTTCTTCTCCTTGTAGGCCTTGACCCCGCGCTGCAGGTAGACCCGCGACAGTTGGCGCGGCTCCCCGGCCCCAGCCTCCTCGGGACGCAGCAGCTCGAGGTCGTGCAGCCGCCGCCGTTCCGCGTCCGAGAGGACGTTGAAGGCCTGGGTGATCTCCTGGAAGTCCCGCTCGGCCCGCTCCTTCTCCCTGCCGCGAAAGCGATCGGGGTGGCGGGTGCGGGCGAGCTCCCGGAAGCGCCGCCGGATCTGGTCCTCGGTGGCGTTGCGCGGCACCGCGAGGACGGCATAGAAGTCCCTGGCCATCGCTGATCCTATTGCTGCTTGATTCTATACAAACGCAACGCCGTCGCGCGCACGGCGTCGGCGACGTTGCGGTCGCGGTGGATCTCCCGCAGGTCGCGCACGGAGAGCCGGGGGATCAGCTTGATCGCCGTCGCCAGCGGCGTGCGGGGGTTCTGCACCAGGGCCTTGGTGATGACGTAGCGGTTCACCCACTCGCGCTTCTTGGCGATGGTCTCCAGGACCTCCTCGTTGACCGATCGGTTGCCCGCCGTCTGCTCGACCTCCTGTTCGGAGAGGCTGTTGTTGAGCACCACCGCCACGGCGACCTGGGCGCTGGAGTCGCGCATCAGGATGGCGCGCAGGGCGCGCGGCGCGCCGCGCGCGAGCTTGAGCCGCGCCGGCACCGGCAACAGGCGAATCTGGCCCTCGGAGAGGCCGGTCTTCTCGTCGATCTCCCCGACCGGCGGCTCGTTCCGGGCGGCGGCGATGGCCTCTTCCAGGTCCTCGTCGTCCATCTCCAGCGGCTGCACGGCGGGCGCCGGTCCCCGGCTCTTCTTGGGCAGCAGGTGCTCGCGGTATTCGATGATGCGGCGCTGCGAATAGACGGAGAGCCGCGAGTTCTCCTCCAGGGCCTCGAGGATCGCCGGCTCCTCGATGATCGCGTCCTGGCGCAGGAGGAGGATCTCCTGCAGGTCCGGGGGCAGGCGCCGGGCGAGACGAACCAGGACGCGGCGGGGCACGTCGCGCCGGCGCAGGATCGTCTCGATGAGCGCCGGCTGGCTCACCTCGTCGGCGAAGAAGGTCAGCGCCCGCTCGCCCGCCTGCCGCTCCAGGAAGGGCCCGGCGATGCGCGGATCGATCTTGCGCAGGCTCTCCCGCGCGCGCTCCGCCACCTCGCGGTCCGCGCCCAGCGCGAGATCGACCTGCAGCGGGATGATCTGCTCGGGAGGCAGCGGCAGGAGACCGTCCGCGGCGAGGAGCTGAAGCTGGCGGTTTCCCGAGCGTGCCTGCTCGAGCAGCGACGACTGGCTGTCAGCCAAGGTCAGTGCGCCTCTTTCTTGGCTTTCAACGCCTGCACGGTGTTGAGATCGATGAGCAGATCGCGCACCACGTCTCCGTCCGCCTTGCCCAGCGCCAGCGGATAGCCGTTCACCTGGATGTCCACGGCGCCCGCGTTGCCGAGGGTGAGGACGATGCTCTGCCCGGCTTCGAGCTGCAGGGCCTCGCCCTGGACCCGCAGCTCCGAGAACCGGTTCTTATTGTCGATCACGGCCTCCACCCAGCAGTCCTTGGTGAAGTCGAGCGAGACCTCGAGCGGCGCCTTCGGCGCCGGCGGCGGAGGCGGCGCGGCCTTGCCCACCGCGGGAGGCGGCGCGGCGATCGGCGGCGCCTGCGCGGCGCTCGCCGGCTTGTCGCTGCGGCGGTCGGCGAACCAGGCGGCGACCGACACCAGCACCAGGAGCACCACCCCGCCGATGAAGAGCACCAGACCGTAGCTCCAGTTGCGCCGCACCGGCGGCTGGCCCGGATCGACCGGCTTCGGCCGGCTGCGCACCTTGGTGTCTTCCTTGGGGTCTCCCGGCAGCTCCTCCGGGTGGTGCACCGAGAGGTAGTGATTGACCACGTCGTCGGGAGAGAGGCCGACGTAGCGGGCGTACTCGCGCAGGAAGCCCTTGGCGAAGATGGGCGCCGGCAGCAGATCGAAGCGGTCCGCCTCCATCGCCTCCAGGTAACGGAGGCTGATCTTCGTGCGGTCGGCGATGTCGCGCAGGTTGATCTCGCGCATCTCGCGCTGCCGCCGCAGCCAATCGCCGAACGAGCCCACCTCGGCCGAGCCGCCCTCCCAGGGGAAGGGGCGGGAGGGACGCTTGGCGCCGGAGCTCCCGGAAGCGGCGTCGGCTGGGGCGGCTTCGGATTTGCGGGGCGGAAATCGGGACACGTTGTTCGACACCGCGAAGTACTCTACGCGCCGCTGCCGCCGGGGGTCAAATCCCGTCCCATTCTCCAGCAAGACCCGCGCGGGGGAGTGAGGGCCGCCGGCGCGGCAACCGCGGCAAGGAAAGGCAACGGCGGGATCGGACACCGCGGAATCTGCTATCTTCCTCCTCCCTTATGGCGATTTCGCGCACCACACAGAACCAGCTCTCCAAGGGTGATTTCGAGGCGATCGAGGGCGAGTGGCTGACGCGCCTCGACGGCGACCTCGCCGATCTCGATTACTTCGTCGGCGTGGCGCGCGCCCTGGTCGGCACCGGCGAGGAGGGCCGGGCCGGCTCGCTGCTCGACCTGCTCGACGAGCAGCTCCGCGCCGCGGGGCGATGGGCGGTGCGGCTGAGCCTCCTCAGACGCGCCGGCAACCTGTACCTGGCGCCCGAGAAGCTCCACCCCACCGTCTCGGCCACCCTCTCCAAGCTCTACGGCGACCGCTCGACCTACAAGTCCTTCTACGAGGCCGTGGGCCTCCACCGCGCGACGAACGACATCCCGAAGACCTGGGAGAAGGTCGAGCGCCTGGAGGGCCTGCTCGCCTTCGACATCGGCACGGTGGTGGCGATGGAGGGCAAGGGCGTCGGCCGCGTGGTGGAAGCCAATCTCGGGCTGGAGAGCTTCAAGGTGGACTTCGAGAAGATCCGCGGCGTCACCGTGGGCTTCAAGGCCGCCCCCAAGCTGCTGCGGCCCCTCTCCCCCGAGCACGTGCTGCGCCGCAAGCTGGAGGAGCCGGCGGCACTCAAGGCCCTGAAGCCCCCCGAGCTCCTGCGCGTCGTCCTCGAGAGCTACGACCGGCCGCTCACCGGCGGCGAGATCCGCGATGTCGTCGCCGGCATCGTCGCCGAGCCGCAATGGACGGCCTGGTGGAGCGCCGCGCGCAAGCACCCGCAGGTGGTGGCGAGCGGCAGCGGCGCGCGCCAGACCTATCAATGGGCGGGGAGCAGCGGCGACGCCCTGGAGTCGGTGTGGAAGGCCTTCGAGCGCGACGAGCCCCGCCGCAAGATCGAGCGGCTGCGCCGCGAGGGGCCGCGCGACCCCGGGCTGCGCGACCGCATGGCGGCGAGCCTCGCCGAGCTGGCCGAAGAAGTGATGGACGCCGATCCCGGGCTCGCCTTCGAGATCTGGTTCGCCGTCGAGCGCAGCGGCGCGAAGATCGACGAGACCGCCGACTGGTCGCCCGACAACCTCCTCGCCGGGCAGCCGTCGCGGGTCTTCGCCGGCATCGAGGACCGGCTGCTGCGCGAGCGCGCCTACACGATGGTGCGCGAGCGGCGCGAGGACTGGCCCGCCATCTATCGCGACGCCATGACGAAGGAGGCGGACCCGCGCGCCCTCGACCTGCTCGCCGACGGCCTCGCCCAGGGTGCGCCGCGCGAGCTGGACCGCTTCCTCGACGGCCTCCTTGCCCAGCCACACCGCAACCCGGCGGCCTTCACCTGGCTCGCCGAGCGGGCCGCGGTGGACGAGGACCTGCGCGCCCGCAACGCCCTGCGCCTGCTGCAGCAGATCCTCGCCGCGCCGTCGCGCGACGAGTTCGCGCCGTTCCGCGTGCGCCTGCTGGCCCTCGCCGAGTCGGGCGGCACGGTGCCCCGCCTGCTCGCCCACCTGACGGCGGACCAGGCCGCCCAGGCCGAGGAGGCCGTGCAGCGCACCTCCACCCTCGAGCTCTACCAGCGCGAGCAGCTCGTCAACGCCATCCACCTGCGCTTCGAGAGCCTGCGCAAGGAGACGGGCCCGGCGCCGCTCTACGCCACCCGCGAGGCGGTGGAGAGCAAGCGCAGCGAGCTGCAACAGATCCTCTCCAAGGACATCCCGGCCAACCGCAAGGCCATCGAGGAGGCGCGCGCGCTGGGCGACCTGCGCGAGAACTTCGAGTACAAGTCGGCGCGCCAGCGGCACGAGTACCTCAACGCCCGCGCCGCCTCCCTCAACGCCGACCTCTCCCGCGTGCGCATCATCGAGACCGCGGGCATGGACGCCTCCGAGGTGCGCATCGGCTCCCGCGTCCGCCTCGCCGGCCCGGCGGGCGCGCGGACGATCACCATCCTCGGCCCCTGGGAGAGCAAGCCTGAGGAGGACGTCATCTCCTACGAGTCCGAGCTGGCCAAGGAGCTGATGGGCCGCAAGGCCGGGGACGCGGTGGCGATCGGCGGCGGGGAGTGGACGGTGGCGGTGATCGAGCCGTTCCGGTAGTCCGGGCGCGGCTTCCTCTTCCCACAAGAGATCCGCCGCCTCGGCGAAGCGAGGGCCGGTCCCCTGACGGACCGGCCGCTCCACACTCCGACCGCCGACGGCAGACAAAACTCCACAGACTGCACCGCGCGCCTGCAAGAAATAGGATGTCAGCTACTTCGTACTAGTAGTGGCGCGAACGAGTGAGACCGGGACAGTTTTCGTGACATCGAGCTTTGGGGTTGTTAGGTTTGTACCATCGAGACCCGAGAGCCCTAGCGAAGCTCGCACAGCGATACGGTCTTGTTGAGTGGACCTTCTCGCAGCTGCAGAATGGTGTTTACGTTCCGCAGGCCATCCACCCGTTCATCGGCCGGTGAACGGGACGGCGAGCCCGTACTTTCCGTGTTTCTAGATGGCGCAGCCGCGCG
>DATBGJ010000507.1:0-8457 GCA_036558045.1 Thermoanaerobaculia bacterium | reverse complement strand
CGCGGGTGCCACCTTCGGAGTACAGCCGGTCGGCCGCTTCCACCCGTTCATAGAACGTGCGGGAGAACTCGTTGCCGGGCGTGTTCGGGTCCGGATCCCGCCGGCGCCAGAAGGCCTCGATGAAATCGACCGCTTCCCGCGTGGTATGGAGGCGGCGGAGCTGGCGCTCCTCCTCCGGCAGCATCAGCCAGCGGGTGGGGCCCTCGGCGAGCCCGACGCCGCCGGCCGGGCGGGCTGGAGCCGACCCGCAGCCGCAGGCGAGCGACGAGAGCAGGGCCACGCTGGCGAGGCGCCAGCGCGCGCGTATGCCTCCAGCCATGATCGGTCCGACCGCCTCCCTCCAGATCAAACCGCAATCGAGGACCGGGAGCTCCGGTCCTCAGTGCACGCTGTCGCCGCCGACCGGCTCGGGCGCTTCCTGGATCGTCCCGAACGTCTCCTCGTAACGCTCCAGATTGGCGGCGAGAGCGCGGATGATGCGCTTGAAGTGGCCCGGACTGGTGACGATCCGGGAGGTCACGATGCCCTGCGGAGGAGCCAGGTTGATGAAATCGAGGATGAACTCCTCGCGCGTGTGGGTGATGCGGAGCAGGTTGGAGTAGCGGCCTTTCAGCTCCTCGTCGCTGATCTTGACGTTGAGGCCCGCTTCGGGCTCGTCCATGAGATCTCCCTGGTATGAGTGTCTCGATGCTACCTCAATGCGGACGGAGCGGTCACAGGCCGGCCTTGGGGGCGCGGAGATAGACCGCGAGATCGCCGACGTTGGTCCCCGTGGCGCCGGTCTCCAGCAACGCTCCCGGCACGGCGGCGAGGGCCGGCCGCGAGTCGTGGCGCGCGAGAGCCGCGTCCGCATCGATCCCCGCCCGGCGCACCGCTTCCCAGGTGCCGCCCTCCACCCGCGCTCCGGCGTAGCGGGTCGGCCCGTCCTCGCCGTCGGTGGCCACGGTGAAGACGAGCTCGCCCGTGCCGCCGGAGAGCTCCCGCGCCGCGGCGAGGGCCAGCTCCTGGTTCCGCCCGCCGCTGCCGCTCTCTCCATGCAGGGTGACGGTGGTCTCGCCGCCGAGCACAAGCGCCACTCCGGCCTCGCCCGCCGCGCGGGCGAGAACCCGGCCGCGCTCGACGAGCTGGCGCGCCGCCTGCGCCGCTTCCCCTGCCAGCGCGCCCTCCTCGACCTGGAAGCCGCCTCGCCGCGCCTCGCCGGCCGCGGCCGCAGCCGCCGTGCGCGCGCCGGCGAGCAGCACGTTCTCGACCGCCGCCAGAGAGGGATGCCCCGGCTTCAGCGTCTCCGGCAGCTCGCCCCGGGCGCCGGCGGCAAGGTGCCGCCGCACGCTCGCCGGCACCTCCAGGCCCTCGACGGCCGCGCGCGCCGCCGCGAAAGTCGTCGGATCGGCGGCGAAGGGACCGGAGGCGATGGCCGCCGGATCGTCGTCCGGCACGTCGGAGAGGAGCAGCACGAGGATGCGCGCGAGCCGGCCGCCGGTGGCGCTCAGCGCGCCGCCGCCCTTGAGGCGCGAGAGGTGCTTGCGTACGGCGTTGACGGTCTGGATCGGCAGGCCCGAGGCCAGCAGGGCGCTCTGCGTAGCGGCGAGGTCTTCGAGCGTGAGCCCCGCGGCCGGCGCCTCGACGCACGCCGAGGCGCCGCCCGAGATCATGGCGAGGAACGGGCGGGGCGGGATCTCGGCGAGCCAGCGCTCGAGGCGCTCCCCGGCGGCGAGGCTCTGCCGGTCGGGAAGCGGATGGCCGCCGGTCTTCTGCTCCCAGCCGGGATCGAGGAGCGACGACGCGCGCAGGGGGCGGATGAGCAACCGCCGCGCGCCCGGCTCCAGCGCCTCGCGCGCCCCGCGGCCGAGGGCCGCGCCGGCCTTGCCCAGAGAGAGCACCGCCGCGAAGCGCTCGCCGCGCCGGGCCAGCTCCTCGCGCGCCAGCCGTTCCGGGTCCACGGCCGCGAAGGCGGCGGCGATCATCCGCCGGGCGAGATCGTGAAGGTCTACTCCTCCCACCGGATCTCCCCTTGAAACTCCCACCGATGCTCCGGAAAGTAAACCCCCACTCCGCCCTTGCCAGCCGTCACCGTGAACGCCAGCGCGCGCCGCTGGTAGTCGTAGGGAGCGCCCGCCCGAGAGTGCACGGCGACGTCCACTACGTACTCGCCGGGACCGAGGCGCAGCGCCGGACAGGCGAGCCGCACGGTGACCTCGCCTTCCAGACGGCCGGGGACGTAGCCGTCGAGGTCCGTGTTGGTGCCCCACACCTCGAAGCCGCGTGGCGTCGCGATGGCGACGCCGAAGACGAAATCTTCGAGCGGCTGCTCGGCGCGGGCGCGGATCTCGAAGACCACGTCCTCCGCGCTGTCGACGTGATAGCGCTCCTCGGAGCCGGCGAGGAGGCGGATGGAGACGATCTCGGCTTCGCGCGAGCCCCAGCGCAGCTCCTCCGAGACCTCCTCGCCCGCCCGCTCGCGCTCCCGCTTGGCGGCGAGATGCTGCTCGCCCTCCTGCTCCGCCACCTCCTGCCGGTAGGCGTCGATCACCCGCCGCGGCTCACCCACCAGGCGCTGGCGGCCGCCTTCGAGCCACAGCACGCGGTCGCACACCCCCTCCACCAGGTCGAGCGAATGGCTGACGAGGAGCAGGGTGCCGCCCGCGGCGAGGAACTCCTCGATGCGGCGCAGGCAGCGGTGGGCGAAGGCCTCGTCCCCCACCGCCAGCACCTCGTCCACCAGCAGGACCTCGGGATCGGTATGGACCGCCACGGCGAAGCCCAGCCGCACGTACATGCCGGAGGAGTAGTTCTTGACCGGCTCCTCCATGAAATCGCTCAAGCCCGAGAACTCGACGATGTCGGCGTAGCGGCGCTCGACCTGCTTGCGCGAGAGGCCGAGCACGGCGCCGTTGATGAAGACGTTCTCGCGTCCCGAGATCTCGGGGTGGAATCCCGCTCCCAGCTCGATCAGCGCCGCCACGCGGCCGGCCACGGTGATGCGTCCGGCGGTGGGCTTGAGCATCCCGGCCACCAGCTTGAGCAGGGTGGATTTGCCGGAACCGTTGCCGCCGATGACCCCGAAGGCCTCGCCGCGGGCCACCGTGAAGCTCACCTCCTCGAGGGCGGTGATCGCCTCCTCGGGTCTGAGGTCGCGCGTCAGGCTGCGGCCCACGAGGGCGCTCTTCAGGGTGCGCAGCCGGTCGCCCGGCAGCGTCCGGCGGAAGAGCTTGCGGACCTGCTCGACGCGGATGGCCTCTTCGGCCGCGGTCTGCGGCGCGGGCTCGCTCACGCCGCCTCCACCAGCGTTTCGCGCAGCCGTTCGAAGAGCCCCGCGCCCATGGCCCAGGTGAACAAGCTCACCAGGGCCATCTGGATCCACAGCGGCGGAGCGGGGATCTCGCCGCGGAACAGCACCGCCTGGTAGGCCAGGATGAACGGCGTGAACGGGTTGAGCCACACCACCCATTTCAACGGGCCGAGACTCTGGATCGTCTCCAGCGAGTAGAGGATGGGCGTGAGGAAGAACATCAGCGTCAGCAGATTCGCCAGCAGGTCGCGCACGTCCTTGAAATGGACGGTCAGCGCCGACGCGCCGAGCGCCAGGCCCGCGACCATGGGCAGGTGAAGCAGCAGGATCGCCGGCAGCGCCAGCATCGAGAGCCCGCCCACCGGAAAGCCGAGGATGCGCCCCGCCACCAGGGCCACGATGACGATCGGCAGCGCGAACAGCAGGTGCACCAGGTTGGAGAGCACGGAGACCATGGGCAGCAGCTCGGCCGGAAATACCGCCTTGCGGATCAGGCCCGAGTTGGCGAGCAACGACATCGAGCCTTCGAGCGCGGAGGCCGAGATCCAGATCCACGGGAAGAGGCCGCTCACCAGGAAGAGCGCATAGGGGCTCATGCCGCCGCGCGCCCCCGGCTTGAACACGACGCTGAAGACGAAGGTGTAGACCGCGAGCAGCAGCAGCGGATTGACCAGCGACCAGAGAAACCCGAGCACCGAGCCGCGATAGCGCGCCTTGAGCTCCCGGGAGGTGAGGGTCGCGAGAAGGCCACGGAAACGGAGGAGCTGAAGGGCGACCCGGAACATAGGCGTGGGGGAAAACTATCACTGCCGCTTGCTAGACTGCCGCCCCGTGGCCGATTGGAGTCCGTTGGACCTGCTGCCCGGCCTCTGGGTCGGGCTGCTGGGGGCGTCGCTCGCCGCGGCGCTGCGGCGGTGGTTCGATCCGGTGCCGGGCCGGGTCCTCGCCGCGTTCTCGGTCGTCCTCCTGCTGCTCTTCGCCCCGGTGCTCCTCGGCGGCAAGGTGCTGCTGCCGCTCGACAACCTGCGCGGCGAGGTCCCCTTCCAGCGGCTGGCGCCGGCGGAGCCGCCGGGCAACTTCCTGCAGGGAGACCTGATCCGGCTCGTCACGCCCTCGCTGGCCGCCGTGCGGACGGCGTGGTCGGCGGGCCGCTGGCCGCTATGGAACGCGCAGGTGGGAGCGGGCATGCCGCTCCTCGCCGATCCGCAGGCGCAGGCGCTGCAGCCCCTGGTGCTCCTCGGTTATCCCTTTTCGCTGCCGCAGGCCGCCGGGGTGACCGCGGCGCTGCGCGTCTTGACGGCGCTGGTCTTCTGCTTCCTCTGGCTGCGCCGTCAAGGGCTGACGGAAGCGCCCGCCTTCGCAGGCTCGCTCGCCTATGGGCTCGGCGGCTTCCTGCTGCTCTGGCTGGGCTGGCCGATCGCCAACTCCGCGGCGTTCCTGCCACTCGCGCTCTACGCGGTGGCGCGGTGCGACGATCCCGGCGGCCGGCGGGACGCGCTGCTGCTCGGGCTCGGCACGCTCGCTCTGCTCCTCGGCGGGCATCCCGAGACGATCCTCTACGCCCTCGGGCTCGTTCTCACCTTCCTGCTCGACTTGGCGCGCCGGCGGCCCGCGGGATCGCGACGGGCGTTGCTCGTGCGGACGGGTGGGGCCTTCGCGATCGCCGGCCTGATCGCGGCGCCCGTTCTGCTGCCGGCGATCGAATATGCCCCGAAGACGTTGCGGGCGGCGCGGATACGCCCGGCGCTCCCGCACCGGGCTACCGAGACGTCGCCCGGAGGGCGATTCGCTTCAGAGAAGCGTCGTCTCAATAGCCCGGTGCGGGAGCGCCGGGCGGACGCGGGCGGCTCAACGATGGTCGCCCTCCGCTGGCTGCCCATCGCCGCGCCCAACGCCTACGGCAACAGCCGCTATCTCTACTACTGGGGCCTCTCCAACACCAACGAGGACGCGAGCGGCTTCGCCGGCACGGCCACGCTGCTCGCCGCTTTGCTCGCCTTGGGGGCGCGAAGGCGATTCCCGCAGGAACGGCTGGCAATGGGGAGCGCAGCGCTCTGCCTGATCCTGCTCGCCCCGGTAGGGCTCTCCTCGCGCCTGTTGCTGCCGCTCTCCCTATGCCTCTGCTATCTCGGCGCCTGCACGTTCGAGCGCTTCAGGATGGGAGAGGTCCGCCGCCGGTCCGTGCTGATCGCGGCGGTGGGGCTCGGCCTCGTCCTCGTCTGGGGCTATCTCGCGCATGCCGATCCCTCGGATCCGCAGCGGCTGGAGGTATTCCGCTTCGGCTGGCTGCGCTGGCAGCTCCGGTTCCTGGTCCTCGCCACTCTGATCCTGGTCGCCGCGGCGTCCTGGCGGCGCGGCAGGTCCCTGGCCGTCGCGGTGCTGGCCATCGCCATCGGCGCCGAGCTGCTGCTGATCCATAAACCCGCGAACCCGCCGATGCCGCGCCGGCTGGTCTTGCCGCTCACCGGGCCGGTCCGCTTCCTGCAGGCGAAGCTCGGCCAGAATCCTGGCTATCGCATGGCCGCGCTCGGCCGCGCCTTCCCACCCAACCTGCCGTCCCTCTATGGATTGACCGACGCCAGGGTCTACAACCCGATGGCGCCCCAGGCTTACATGGAGGCCCTGGCGCCGATCATCGTGGCCTGGTGGGGAGAGCTGCCGGTGCTCGGCAACCCCGGCCATCCGCTCTACCCGCGGCTCGGCGTGCGCTATCTGCTGGCTGCGCCCGGAGCGGCGCTCCCGCCGCCGCTGCGGCGCGTCTACGCCGACCCCGACGGCTCGGTCTGGGAGGTGCCCGGCGCGTTGCCGCTCAGCTCCAGCCTCTACCAGGACGGCGGCTGGCGGCTGCTTCTCGCAGGCCACGCTCGCCCGACGGCCTCCGAAGGCGCTTTCCTCGCCGCGCCCCTCCCGGCCGGGCGCTGGCGCGCGGATCTGTTGTATCGGCCGCGGGCCTTTCTCTGGGGGTGCGTTCTCGCGGCGCTGGGCCTGACGGCGGCAGCGGCGGCGCTCAAGCCGCGCGGCCCTACACGTACGGCTCGCGCAGATCCACCGGCTTGACGCTCTTCTTGCGCAGCCGCAGATTGAGCATCTCGACGAAGATCGAGAATCCCATGGCGAAGTAGACGTAGCCCTTGGGGATGTGGAAGTCGAGCCCTTCGGCGATCAGCGACATGCCGATGAGGAGGAGGAAGGAGAGGGCCAACATCTTGATCGTGGGGTGCTCGGCCACGAAATCGCCGATGGGGCCCGCGGCGAGCATCATGATGCCGACCGCCACCATGACGGCGGTGATCATGACCGCGAGCTCGTTCGCCATGCCGACGGCGGTGATCACGGAATCGAGAGAGAAGACGATGTCGAGCAGCAGGACCTGGACGATAACGGAGGCGAACGAGGCGGCCACTCGCGCGCTCGCGTGTCCTTCCTCGCCCTCCAGCCGTTCGTGGATCTCGCGGGTGGCCTTGAAGAGGAGGAAGAGGCCGCCGACGATGAGGATGAGGTCGCGGCCCGAGATCCCCTCTCCGAGCACGGTGAACAGCGGCGAGGTCAGCTTGACCATCCAGGCCAGCGAGGCGAGCAGGCCGATGCGCAGGAACATGGCGAGCCCCAGTCCGAGGCGCCGCGCCTTGGGCTGCTGGCCCTTGGGCAGCTTGCCGACGAGGATCGAGATGAAGATCACGTTGTCGATGCCGAGCACGATCTCCAGCACCGTCAGCGTGAGCAGCGCGATCCAACTCTCCGGCTGAGTCAACCAAGCCATGGCGATTCCTCCTGGACCTCCGGCGGGGCGGGATTGTAACCTCAGGCGTCCCTCGAGCCCATGACATAATGCAAGGAACGATGAGCGATACCACGACCCGGGGCATCCGGGTCCAGGTCCAGAGCTTCTACGACGAGGAACGCAGCTCTCCGGAGGAGAGCTACTATTTCTTCGCCTACCAGGTACGGGTCGCGAACCTCGGCAGCGAGACCGTCCAGCTCGTCAGCCGCGAATGGATCATCACGGACGGCAACGGCGACACGCAGCAGGTGCGGGGAAGCGGCGTCGTCGGCGAGCAGCCGGTGCTCGCGCCGGGTGAAGCCTTCGAGTACACCAGTTTCTGCCCTCTGCCGACGCCGGTCGGCTCCATGCACGGCTCCTACCTCATGGTGCTGGAGAACGGCGAGCAGTTCGAAGCGGAGATCGCCCCGTTCTCGCTCGCCGTGCCGCACGCGGTGAACTGAGGCCCGCCGTTTGCAGCGCCTCGCGGGGCATGGCGAGGACCAGGACAGCGGACCGCGTCGAAACCGCCGCCGTTCCAGCCGAGGCTCTGGAGGCGGACTTCCCCGCCGTCGACTTGCCCATCCGCCCACCCTATCCACCCATGGAGGCGCGGTCGGCGGAGCGCATCCCCGGCGGCGAGGGCTGGCTCTACGAGCCGAAGTGGGACGGCTTCCGCTGCCTCGCCTTCCGCCGGGGGAAGACCGTGGCGCTGCAGTCCAAGAGCGGTCAGCCGCTGGACCGCTACTTCCCGGAGCTGATCGAAGCCTTTCTGAGCTTGCCGGCCACCGCGTTCGTCCTCGACGGCGAGATCGTCATCCGGAGAAAGAGCGGCCTCGATTTCGACGCCCTCCTGCAGCGCATCCACCCCGCCGAGAGCCGCATCAGGAAGCTCGCCCGCGAGACCCCGGCGACCTACTACGCGTTCGATCTGCTGGTGGACGCCAGGAGAAAGTCCATCGTCGACCTTCCCTTGAAATCGCGGCGCGAGCGGCTGGAGAGGTTCTTCGACGAGATTCCCGAGAAGAGCTCGATCCTTTTATCGCCCGCCACGCCGGACCGCAAGGCCGCCGAACGCTGGATGCGGGAACAGGGGGTCCGCGGGCTCGACGGCGTAGTCGCCAAGCGCGCCGACTCGCCCTATCTCTCGGGCGACCGCAGCGCCATGGTCAAGGTCAAGCGGCTGCGTACGGCGGACTGCGTGGTGGGCGGCTTCCGTTGGGCCCAGAAGGAGGGAAAGAAGGGCGGCAAGATCGGCTCGCTGCTGCTCGGCCTCTACGACGAGGCGGGCCTGCTCGATCACGTCGGCTTCTCCTCCAGCTTCACCGCGGAGGAGCGGCAGGAGCTCGCGCCGATCCTGTTGCCTCTGCGCGAGCCGCCCGGCTTCACCGGCAAGGCTCCGGGCGGT
>DATBGJ010000506.1:0-7388 GCA_036558045.1 Thermoanaerobaculia bacterium | reverse complement strand
GCGCGGCGTCGATCCAGCCGAGGTCGGCCATGCGGCGCAGCACCTCGTCGCGCCGCCGCCGCGCGCGGTCCGCGTGGACGAGCGGCGAGTAGAAGGCGGGCGATTTGATCATGCCCGCGATGACGGCGGCCTCCTCCAGGCTCAGCTCCGTGGCGTCCTTGCCGAAGTAGGCGCGGGCGGCGGAGCCGAGGCCGTAGTACTGGATGCCGCCCGCGCCGCCGAGATAGATGCCGTTGAGATACCCCTGCAGGATGCTGCGCTTGGTGTGATGGGTCTCGACGGCCACGGCGATGACGGCCTCGCGGATCTTGCGGAAGAGGCTCCGCTCGGAGGTCAGGAAGGCGTTCTTGACGAGCTGCTGGGTGAGCGTGCTGCCGCCCTGGGCCACCTCGCCGCGGCGGAGGTTGACCAGCAGGGCGCGCGCGATGCCGGTGGGCGAGACGCCGGGGTGCCAGTAGAAGGAGGCGTCCTCGGCGGCGAGCACGGCCTGCACCACGTGCTCCGGCAGCTCGCGCACGAGCACCGGCCAGCGCTCGCGCGCCTCCTCGTCGTAGTAGCTGGCGAGCACCGGCGCTTCGAGCTCGGCCTGCTCGACCGGCTGGCCGTCCAGCCGCAGGTCCACCACCGCGCCGCGCCGGAAGCGCGCCACCAGGAGCTGGCCGCGGACCGGTCCCTGCGGCGTCATGTGCCGGCGCAGCCGCGCGGCGAGGAAGTCGCCATCCGCGCGATAACGGCCGGGCGCGAGCGCCGCGCTGCCGGCGGCGTGATAGCCCAGCGACTCCAGCTCAGTGGAGAGATCCGACGCTCGCATCTCCTCTCCCAGCCGCACCACGGAAGGCGCGCCATAGAGCCGCGACGGCGCGTTCTCCGGTTCCGAGCCGATATCGCCGAAGGCCCGCAGGTAGGGAAACAGCAGCCATACCGTGACGACGAGAACGAAGCCGAGCGCGCCGCCGAGGATGTACGCCGTGCGGCGGAGCCGCGGGTGCATGCGCAGCAGCCGGCGGAGAGCGGCGAGGGAGGGGATGCGGAGCCTCACCGGGAACGCTCCTGACTAGCCGCTGCTTGGAGGTTGAGGAATTCGGGAGGTCTGCGCGCCTCGCGGGCAAGCCGGTTCGCCATCCACAGCGCGTGGGAGCACGACGCCTTCATGGCAGCGGCAACAGAGGCGTCCAGGCCCATTCCGGCCGCTCGCCGCCGGTGGGGCCCATCTCCTGCTTCTCGCTCATCTGGTCGAGCGGCTCGGCGGCCTTGCGCAGGCTGTCGTACTCGGCGCGGTTGCCGCGCACGGCGTCCTCGATCCAGGTGGGCTTGTGCGGTGAAGCGAGATCCTCCGCGACGTCGAGAGGGATGAAGAAGGCGTCGCACGGATCGGCGAGGAAGCCGCGCTCGGCGGCGCTGCGGGCGAGGGCGCGGTAGAGCGGCGCGAGCTGGCCCAGCGCGGCGCGCCAGGCCTCGCGGAAACGGCCGCGGTAACGGTCGTGGCCTGGCAGCGGATGGGGCTGCAGCGCGTGGCGGGCGGCGAACGCGAGGTCCGGCTCGTCGGCCCAGCAGGGGATCAGCGGATCCGGCAGGCCGAAGCGGCGGAGGTCGCCGCGGCCGCGGGTGCGCAGGTTCCACGCTCCCCGGCTGAGCACCGGCGGCACGTCCTCGCCGCGGGCGCGCAGCGTCCGGCGGTCGATCGACGAGATGAGATCGGCGAGCAACGCGTCGTTGGTGCGGTTGAGCACGCGCGTCAGGCGCTCGCGGAAGCGCCGCCAGAGCTCCTCCGGCGTCTCCTTCCCCTGCAGCTCGGCCGCGCGGTCGGCGGGGACCCGGAACGGCAGCAGCCGCACGCGGTGGAACGACAGGGCCGCCGAGAGGCAACGCGCGGTGGCGGGCAGCTCTCCGATCTCGCCCGGCTCCAGCAGCGCGGCCACTACGTCGGCGCCGCCGGGCTCGCGGGTGAGCAAGGAGCGCAGCGCCTTGGCATCGAGGTAGAGACGCAGGCGGACGATCTTCACCGGCGGCGACTCCGGCATGGGCAGCCCGAGATGGTAGAGCGAGTAGCGCAGGCCGGTGCCGACGGCGTGCCGCAGCAGGGTGACGCCGAAATGCGACAGCGGCGGCAGCGGCCCGGGCAGCAGCAAGGCGCGGCTGTAGACGGGGCGCGGCTCCGGTTGGATCCTCACTCCGTTTACCCTAGCACCTTCCGCCCGGGCATCAATGCCCGGGCCGTGCGAAGAAGCCGGATGAATCCGGCTCCAGGAGCTACGGCGAGTCCCGAGCGCCTGAGCCTCCTTCAGGAGGCTTCTCGTTTCCGCGGTAGCCCGGGGCATTGATGCCCGGGCGGGAGGCGCTGGAACCCTCCCCTATGCCGCTCCGCGCCTTGACTTTACGCCCTCCCGAGAGGTAAAAAGACTCGCCTTTGTCCCTAGTTTCCGAGCCTTCTCTGGCGGGCGGTCGCGCCGGATTTCCGCTCCTCTCGTAATTTTCGGGAATGCGGACCGGTATATCTGCCGCCATCTCTTTTCGGTGGAGGTCCTCATGGACGGAAAGCGGATTCTCGTCGTCGCCCTCAGTCTCCTCCTGCTCGGTGCCGGGCTGGCGCTCGCCCAAGGGACCGGCCGCATCGAAGGCAAGGTCACGCGGCAGGACGGCATGCCCCTTCCCGGCGTCACGGTCCGCGTCGAGGACCTGGACCGCGCGGCGCTGACCGACGCCTCGGGCGCCTACGTGATCGACGGCGTGCCGCCGGGCACCTACGCGCTGACCTTCTCGCTCAGCGACCACACGGTCACGGAGCAGGGGGTGATCGTGTCGGCGGAAGCTCCCCGCACCGTCGACAAGACGGTCGACTGGGACGTCAGCTTCGCCGAGACGATCACCGTCTATTCGGTGTCGCGCCGGGAAGAGCGGATCACCGAGGCGCCGGCGGCGGTGAGCGTGGTGCCGGTGGAAGACATCGAGATCAAGGGGCCGAGCGGCCAGGTGCCGAAGCTCCTCGAGTTCTCGCCGGGGGTGGACTTCACCCAGAGCGGCCTCTACGACACCAACTTCAACACCCGCGGCTTCAACAGCTCGCTCAA
The DNA here is from genome assembly GCA_036558045.1 of Thermoanaerobaculia bacterium. GTDB lineage: Bacteria > Acidobacteriota > Thermoanaerobaculia > Multivoradales > UBA5704 > DATARR01. The sequence continues at coordinate 4,320 of DATBGJ010000506.1, read as the reverse complement.
CCGCCGCATCCTGACGCTGATCGACGGCCGCGATCCCTCCGTGCCGTTCCTCGGCTCGCAGGAGTGGGCGGCGATCTCGTTTCCTCTCGACGAGCTGGCGAGCGTCGAGCTGGTGCGCGGTCCGGGCTCGGCGCTCTACGGCGCCAACGCCTTCAGCGGCGTGCTCAACATGACGACGCGCTCGCCCCGCGGCAGCGAGGGCGGGAAGGTCCGCCTGACCGGCGGCGATCTCGACACGCGGCGCGGCGAGGCCCGCTACGCCGGCACCACCGGCGATTGGGGCTGGAAGCTGATGGGCGGCTACACCGAGAGCGACGACTTCACCCGCGCCCGCAATACCAAGGTGGAATACTCCACGATCTGCCTCTCCGCGGCGCAGACGAACTGCCTGCGCCGGGAAGCCGTGCCGCTGGCGAAGGACAAGGTGAAGATCGGTTTCGGCGGCCTGCGGTTCGACCGCTACTTCGGGGAGAGCTCGACGCTGACGCTGGAGGGCGGCACGGCGAGCCTCGAAGGCCCGACCTTCGTCACCGGCATCGGCCGCGTGCAGGTGACGGACGTCACCCGCCCCTGGGGCCGGCTGAACTTCAACACCCCGCACTGGAACTTCCTCGGCAGCTACGACAAGCGCAAGGCCGAGGACCAGATCGCCCTCTCCTCGGGCGCCCACCTGTTCGAGGACTCGTCGAACCTCAATACCGAGATCCAGGGCAACGCCGGCTTCGCGGGCGGCAAGGGCTTCGCCGTGGGCGGCGTGGCCTACCGCCAGCAGAAGGTGGACACCGCCAACGACGCCGGCGTGCAGACGCTGATGGACGCGAAGAAGGACGAGCACTCGCAGGCCGCCTTCGGGCAGCTCGAGTACAACTTCACCTCCCGGCTCAAGGGCGTGGTGGCGGCGCGCGTGGACGACAGCACGCTGCACGATACGGAGTTCTCGCCCAAGGGCTCGCTGGTCTTCGGGGTGACCCCGACGCAGACGCTGCGGCTCACCTACAACGAGGCCTTCCAGGTGCCCAACTACTCGGAGTTCTTCCTGCAGGCGCCGGCCGGCGCGCCGATCACCGCCTTCGCGCCCCTGGAGGACGCGCTGGCGCCCTTCCTCGGCGGCCAGACGCTGGGCTTGCGCAGCATCCCGCTCCTCGCCCGCGGCAACAACGACCTTACCGTCGAGAAGATCAAGAGCTACGAGGCGGGCTACAACGGCATCTTCGGCAGCAAGCTCTATCTGACGATCGACTATTACAAGAGCCGGCTGGAGAACTTCGTCACCGACCTGCTGCCCGGGGTGAACACCGCCTTCGCGCCCTACGCGCCGCCGTCGTTCCTGCCGGCGCCGGTGGCGGCGCAGGTGCTCGGCACCCTGCGCGCCGGCCTGGGACCGAACTTCGCCGGCCTGACCACCATCAACGGCCGGCCGGCGCTGGTGTTCTCCTACGCCAACGCCGGCAAGGTGGACACCCAGGGCGTGGACGTGGCGTTCAACTACTACGCCACCAACCGCTGGCTGGTGGACTTCAGCTACTCCTGGTTCGACTTCGAGGTCAAGGAGAAGAACGAGCGCGACCAGCTCCTGCCGAACGCGCCGGAGAACAAGGCCTCCGCCGGCGTCACCTACAACGCCAACCGCTGGACCGGCTCGCTGAAGTACCGCTGGGTGGACGACTTCCCCTGGGCGGCCGGCGTCTTCGTCGGCGACGTGCCGTCGTACAGCCTGGTGGACCTGGGATTCATCTTCAAGCTCAACGACAACTGGCAGGTGGGCGTGGACGTCAGCAACCTGCTCGACAAGGAGCATTGGGAATCCTTCGGCGGCGACCTGATGTCGCGGCGGGCGCTGGCGAACGTGGCGTTCTCCTGGTAACGCCGGGAATTTGACTCACCCCCGGCGCTGTCTTATATTGTCCGGCCTGCGCGTTTACCGTCGGGGCGTAGCGCAGCCTGGTAGCGCACCTGCCTTGGGCGCAGGGGGTCCCCAGTTCAAATCTGGGCGCCCCGATACCGACGGCGATCCCTGTATGAGGGTCGTGCCGAGGGAACCGGGTCGCGCAAACGGCTGCCTGTAGCTCAGCTGGATAGAGCGGCGGCCTTCTAAGCCGCGGGTCGGGGGTTCGAATCCCTCCAGGCAGGCCATCGGTTCTTCCTCAATAGCGCGCACTCAGGCGCCCTTAGCTCAGCTGGATAGAGCGACAGCCTCCGGAGCTGTAGGTCAGAGGTTCGAATCCTCTAGGGCGCACCATCTCCTTCGTTCGCTGACGCCCCCCGGCGGCGCGCGTTCGTGCTGTCCCGCGAGATCTGAACCTCGGCACCTCCCGGACATGGGGAGGATCACCTTGCGCGAGATCATGGACCTCGCCTCGCGGCCGGGGGTCCTCTCGCTCGCCCATGGCCTGCCCGCCGCCGAGCTGTTCCCCCGCGAGGCGCTCGCCGCGGCGGCCGCCCGCGTTCTCGCCGAGCCCGCCTCGCTCCAGTACGGCCCACCCTGCCGGCGGCTCAAGACGCAGGTCGTCGAGCTCATGGCGGCGCGCGGCGTCTCCTGCTCCGAGGAGCAGATCTTCCTCACCTCGGGCGCCCAGCAAGGGATGGACCTCGTCAGCCGGCTGCTCGTCGAGCCGGGTCAGCCGGTGGTGATGGAGTGGGCCGTCTACGACGGCATCCAGTTCGCGGCGCGGTCGCGGAGCTCGGAGATCCTCACCGTCTCCTCCGATCCCGCCGCGGGCATCGACGTGGATGAGGTCGAATCGCTGCTCGCCCGCGGCGTCCGCCCGGCGTACATCTACGTCATCTCTACCGGGCACAATCCGCTCGGCGCCACGCTGAGCCGCGAGGCCCGGCGGCGGCTCGCCGGCCTGGCCCGCCGGTATGGCGCGCCGATTCTGGAGGACGACGCCTATGGTTTCCTCTCCTACGGCGAGGCGCCGCTGCCGCCCCTGCGCGCCTTCGAGGACGAGTGGGTCTTCTACCTCGGCTCCTTCTCCAAGATCCTGGCGCCGGCCCTGCGGGTGGGCTGGCTGGCCGTGCCGGCGCGGCTCACCGCGCGGCTCGCGCTCCACAAGCACGCCGCCGACCTCGACACGCCGTCCCTCAGCCATCCCCTGATCGCGGCCTACCTGGAGGCGGGCCACCTGCCCGCGCATCTGGAGGCCGTGCGCGCCGAGTACCGCCGCCGCCGCGACGCCATGCTCGCCGCGCTGCGCGTCCACTTTCCGCCCGAGGCCCGCTGGCACTGTCCGGAAGCCGGTATGTTCGTGTGGATCGAGCTGCCGCCGGATCTGGACGCCGCCGGCCTTCTCATCCAGGCGGTGGAGACCGAGCGCGTCGCCTTCTGTCCGGGCGTCACCTTCTGCGCCGGCGATGCCGGCCCCGGCGCCCGCTGCATGCGCCTGAGCTTCACCAATCATCCGCCGGAGCGGATCGAGGAGGGGATCGGACGGCTGGGGCGGCTGCTCAGGGCTTGAATTCCACCGTCACCAGCCGCGCCGGACTCTTGCCGGTGTTGGTCAGCGTGTGAGTGAAGCCGCCGGGAACCCACCTCACGTCACCGGATTTGAGGTTTGCGGGCGCCGGACCCCGGCCTTCGACGTCGCTGCGCAGCTCGAGATCGCTCACGGCTACCACCAGGTGCGGCCCGTCGTGATGGTGGCTGGGCACGGTGGCTCCGGGTTGGAGCTCGACCTGTGCCACGCGGGCGCCGTCGTGGACGGAGAGGATCTTGATCCGGCCGCCGGGAAATTCCCTCTCTCCCTCGGCCTCCGGCCAGGGAGACGGCGCCTGGCGGAGCTTCTCGTCCTGCATCAGCTCGATGGTGACGTTGCGGAACGGCTGGTCCGCGAGATTCCGCGCCACGTGCGCGAAGTCGCCGGGCGTGAAACGGGTCTCGCCGTCGGCCAGCTCGACCTCGACGGGAGCCTTGCCCTGCACCTCGTTCGAGATATGGGCGGCACCCAGCGTGACGAAGAGGTAATCGTGCCGGTGACGGTGCAGCAGCGTGGCGGCGTGGGGCGCCACCGCGACCTGGAAGACGCGCACCCGGTCGTTTTCGATCGCCAGGTGATGCGCGGGCTCGGCCGTGATCTCGACCTCGGGAGCCTCGGCGGCCACGCTTTGCAGCGACAGGCAGACCAGCAACGCGGCGGAGAGACTGAACGTTCTCATCATGCCTCCTTGACCTCCGGCGCCTAAGATACCAGACGGATCGAGCCGCCGTATGACTGAAACTCCCGTGGCGGCAACGCGTAGCCTCGAGTATGCAGGCCCCCGTCCGTCCGCGACGTGAACGGTCCATGGGCGTTCTCCTCGGGTTTTTCGCCCTCACGTACG
>DATBGJ010000505.1:0-5282 GCA_036558045.1 Thermoanaerobaculia bacterium | reverse complement strand
GTGATCCTCGACGAGGTGGGGCGGGGCACGGCCACTTTCGACGGCCTCTCGCTCGCCTGGGCGATCGTCGAGCATCTCCACGAGCACCGCCGGCCGAAGACGCTCTTCGCCACGCACTACCACGAGCTGACGGAGCTGGCGACGCTGCTGCCGCGGGTGGTGAACCGCACCATGGCGGTGAAGGAGTGGGAGGAGCGGATCGTCTTCCTGCGCCGCGTCGTGCCGGGCAGCGCCGACAAGTCCTACGGCCTCCACGTGGCGCGCCTGGCCGGCCTGCCGTCGGAATTGATCGATCGCGCCGGGGAGATCCTGGCCAATCTGGAAGCGCAGGAGTACGACCCCAGCGGCAAGCCCCGCCTCGCCCGCGGCAACGCGCCCGAGACCGGCGCGCCGGCGCAGCTCACCCTCTTCGTGCCGCTCGAGCAGGTGGTGGCCACGCTGCTGCGCGAGGTGGACGTGGATCAGTTGACGCCGGTGGCGGCGCTGAATCTGTTGCACAGTCTGAAGTCGAGGTTAGGGTAGAGTCCCCCACCTATGCGGGCCGCCGAGCAGGTCTTCGTGGGCATCCCGGGGCCCGAGCTGGACGCCGAGTCCGCGGCCCTGCTGGAAGCGCACCAGCCCGGCGGCGTCGTCCTCTTCAAGCGCAATATCAAGGACGAGGAGCAGCTCAACGACCTGATGACGGCCCTCCGCCGGCTGCTGCCGGAGGCGGTGTTCGCCATCGACGCCGAGGGCGGCCGCGTGGACCGGCTGCAGGACGTGGTGGGGCCGGCGCCGGGCGCCTCGCTGCTCGCCAGGCACCCGCCGAGCTACTCGCTGCAGGCCGGCCATTGGGTGGCGCAGGCGCTGCGGTTGTTCGACATCGACGTCGATTACGCGCCGGTGGTGGACCTCGACCGCGGCGCCGCCGACAACGCCCTCGACGGCCGCTATTTCGGCGCCACCCCGGAGGCGGTGGTCCCGCGCGCCCAGGCGTTCCTGCGCGGCCTGTATACCGGCGGCGCGGGCGGCTGCCTCAAGCACTTCCCCGGCCTCGGCGCCGCCGGCGAGGACACGCATTTCCGTATGTCCGCCGTCTACCTGCCGGCCGAGGAGCTGCACACGGACCTCGAGCCCTTCCGCGCCCTCAAGCGCCTGGCGGGAGCCGTGATGGTGGGCCACGCCCTCTATCCGGCCTACGACGCGTCGATGCGGCCGGCCACCCTGTCGCCGGCGATCATCGGCGGCATCCTGCGCGGCCGGCTGGGCTTCGACGGGCTCGTCTTCAGCGACGACATGGAGATGAAGGCGCTCGACGAGTGGGGAGACCTCCCCGAGCGCTGCGAGGCCTGCTTCGCCGCCGGCTGCGACGTCGTCAACGTCTGCCACACTCTCGCGGCGCTGCCGGAGATCGTCGCCCGCCTGGAGCATCCCGCGCTGCGCGAGCGGTTGGCGGAGGCCAACCGCCGTCTCGAGACCTACCGCCAGCGCCTGCTGACGTTGCGCACGGCGCAGGATTACGTCAAGTTCATGAGCGAGACCAGCCACGGCGAGCGGCTGGACCGCATCCGCCAGTCGCTCGAGCAGCTTCACGAGAGCGCGTAAACCCCCTCAGAAGGGGATGTCGTCCTCCTCGGGCTCGCCGAAGCCGCCGCCGCCTTCGTCATAGGAGGGGCCGGCCGCGGGAGCGCTGGCGCCGGCGCCGGGGGACTCGAAGTCGCCGCCGCGCGCGCTGCCGAGCATCTGGAAGTTGTCGCAGACGATCTCGGTCTTGTACTTCTTCTCGCCCGTCTGACGGTCGTCCCAGGAGCGCGTCTGCAGCCGCCCTTCGAGATAGATCTGCTTGCCCTTCGTCAGGTATTGGCCGGCGATCTCCGCCTGCTTGCCCCAGACGACGATGCTGTGCCACTCCGTCTGCTCCTGGCGCTGGCCGTTCTTGTCCTTCCAGCGGCGGTTGGTCGCCAGGGTGAAGCTCGCGACCGGCTGCCCCGAGGGCGTCGACCGCACCTCCGGGTCACGGCCGAGATTGCCGATCAGGATCACTTTGTTGACCATCGTCCCATTCTCCTCTGGTCTTGAATCGGTTACGGTATCACAGCCGTCCCGGCGCCTCCGGGACGGCCGCGCGGAATTTCCTCCGGCCTATATAAACGGAAAAAATGCGTTTCATCTGTCAACGAGTTTCGTCGGCGTCGGTGAGGGTCGAGGGCGAGGTGGTCGGCGAGATCGGCCGCGGCCTGCTCGTCTTCGTCGGCGTCGAGCGCGGGGACGGCCCCGAGAAGGCGCGCGCGGCGGCCGAGAAGCTGGCCGGCTTGCGCGTCTTCGAGGACGCGGCCGGCAAGATGAACCTCGACGTCACGGCGGTGGGAGGAGCCTTCCTGGTGGTCTCGCAGTTCACCCTCGCCGGCTCGCTCGCCAGGGGGCGCCGGCCGTCGTTCGACCGCGCCGCGCCGCCCGAGGAGGCGCGGCCGCTGGTCGCGGCGCTGGTGGCGGACCTGCGCGGCCGCGGCTTCCGCGTCGAGACCGGCCGCTTCCGCGCCCACATGCAGGTGGCCCTGGTCAACGACGGGCCGGTGACGCTGTTCGCCGAGCTCTAGCCCAAGGAGATGGGCCGCAGAGGCACCGGCATGAAGGAGAGGACGAGCATCGCCAGGGCGAGCCAGGCGAGGAGCCGCCGCTTCGGATCGAGCGGCGCGCTCTCGTCGTAGACCGGCGGATGGTAGAGGCCGATCAGCATCACGATGGCGCACCAGAGGAACCAGCCCACCCAATAGAAGCCCATGACGCCGAGCACCAGCCACAGCGGCAAGGCCAGCCGCCGCTGCAGGCGGCCGGTCGCGGCATAGAGGATGTGGCCGCCGTCGAGCTGGCCCAGCGGCAACAGGTTGATCGCGGTGGCGAGCAGGCCCAGCCAGGCGCCGAGAGCCACCGGATGGAGATTGAGGATCATGCCTTTCGCCAGCCGGCCGTGGAAGAGCCACGTCGCCAGCTCGATCGCCAGGCAGTGGCCGGGAGCGAGGATCTCGCCCCTGCCGGTCAGCGGCGCGGGCTGGGACTTGGCGATGCCGTAGAGGAGGAAGGGGATCAGGGTCACGAAGCCCGCGATGGGCCCGGCGATGCCGACGTCGAAGAGCTGGCGCTTGTCGCGGATGGGAGCCTTGATCCTGATGAAGGCGCCGAAGGTGCCGAAATTCAACGGCACGGGCAGGAAGTAGGGGAGCGTGCACGGCAGGCCGTAGATGCGGCAGGCGATGTAATGGCCCAGCTCGTGGGCGAGCAGGATGGTCAGCGCGGTGGCCGAGAAGCTGAGCCCGATCGCCAGCAGGTGGGGATCGTGCCAGGTCCACGCCGCGACGCGGGGCGTCAGAAAGGGGAAATTCTCCCATAGCAGCGTCGGCGGCAGCATCACGTCCGTCCTGGACAGGATGTACATGACCGGCGCCATGGCGCTGGTGAACAGGAACGTCAGGCCGAAGAGCAGCAGCGCCAGGCCGTAGCGGGGCCGCTCGGGGCGCGGCGGCGCGGCGGCGAAGACGTCGCCCGGCGCCGGCAGCAGCTCGATGAGCGGCGGCGGAGGAAACGGCGGCCGCTGCCGCCCGTCGCGGGTGCCGTCGCTCATCGGGAGGGGCGGGAGAGCCGGAGGAGGAAGGTGCGGTTCAGAGGTTCTTGAGGTCCTTGCCGGGCTTGAAGCGCACCGTCTTGCCGGGGGAGATCGCCACCTCGACGCCCGTCTTGGGATTGCGGCCGACGCCCTTCTTGCGGTCGCGCACCTGGAACACTCCGAAGCCGCGGAGCTCGATGCGCTTGCCGTCGCAGAGCGCGCTCTTCATCGCCTCGATGATGATGTCGACGGCCTGCGCCGCCTTCACCCGGGGCACGTCCGTGATTTCCGCGACGCGGTCGACGATATCCGACTTGATCATTGCAGCTCCGAAGCGGCGGGGAGTCTAGCAACGCTTTTCAAGGGGTGTCAACCGAGAGATGTCAACAAGTGAAGAGCCTACTGGGACTTAGCCTCTCCGCGCTTGCGCCGCAGGATGCAGCGCTCGACGGCGGCGGTGGCCAGCGACACGAGGCGTTGGAGCTGCGGCAGCTCGACCGGACCGCGCGCCGCGCCGTCGGCATAGATCACCATCACCAGCCGGTCCTTGATGCGCACCGGCAGCATCATGCAGTCGCGCGGCAGCTCGCCGCCCCAGGCGCGGGCGAGCTGGCGGTGCGCGGGCATGGGCGGCAGCGGTCCGAGATAGAGGCCGCTGCCCTGGCGCAGGTTGAGGAACACCGAGGGCTGATCGAAGCCGGTGGCGAAGGCGGCGAAGGCTTGCTCGTCGATCCCCGCGCCGCGCGCCTTCCAGCCGCTGACGCGGTCGCGGGACACCTGGAACAGCGCCGCCCGCCGGTGGTCCCGCCCGAGAAAGGCGAGCAGGATCTCGCCCACCGCGTCGAGGTCCTGCGTTGCCGCCAGCGCCGCTTCCACCGCGTCGAGATCGGCGGGCGGCGGGGAGGGGCGGTCCGCCGCGGCGGGCTCGGCCCAGGCGGCCGCGCCCAGCTCGGCCCGCTCCTCCGGCGTCAGGGCGACGGACATCGGCCGCGGAGCCTTCACCGGCACCGGCGCGGCGGCGAGGGGAGAGGCGGCGGCCGTCACGGCGACCGGCGCGGCGGCAGCCGCGGGCTGTACGGGCACCGGCTGCCGCAGCTCGGGCAGCGGCGGCGGCAGCTTGATCCTGGGCGGCGTCGCGAAAGGGCCGCCGGCCGGGGCCGGGGTCCCGCTGCTCGGCGTTTCAGCTTCCTCGGGGGCGCGGTCCCAGAGGAAGCGGGCGCGGTTCAGGCGATCGAGGATCACGCTGACGCGCGACGGGGATTCCTCCCCGTAGTACCTCTCCAGGGCTTCGTGGATGCGCACCTCGTTGGCGACGTAGATCTTGACGCGCTTGCCGGAAGCGAAGGCGATCTCGTCCTGCGCGGAGAGGTTGCGGGGATCGACGACGGCCACGTCGAGGCGGCCGACCTCCAGGCGGAAGGGCACGGCGCGCAGCCGGCGGCTGAGCCGGTCCGGGATGAGGTGCAGCACTTCCTCGGGGATGCCGCGCAGCTCTTCGACCGTCACGGCCGGCACGCCGAGCTGCTCGGAGAGGCCCTTGAGCAGGAGGTCCTCGCGCAGGGCGTCCATCTCCAGCAGGCAGGTGCCGAGCCGGCCGCCGGCCACGTTCTGGGTCTTCAGCGCCCGCGTCAGTTGTTGGACCGAGATCCAACCGCGCGCTACGAGGATCTGTCCGAGCTTTGCCATGCGGGAGTCAGCGAGT
>DATBGJ010000504.1:0-1759 GCA_036558045.1 Thermoanaerobaculia bacterium | reverse complement strand
AGCAGCAGCCGCGCGCGGCTGCTGCTGTGGAGCAGCGCGTCGTTCATCGGCCTGGCGTTCAACAACCTGCTCCTGTTCATCGATAAGATCATCGTTCCCACGGTAGATCTCGCGCTGTATCGCAATCTGACGGCCGCCATCGCCGTGATGGTCCTGCTGCTGGGGCTGATCTGGGATTCCAAGTAGAGGTGCACGACGTGAGCGAGTTTCTCACCGGTATCGCGGCGGCGGGCTCCCTGGCGGTGGGACTCTTTTTCCTCCGCCTGTGGCGCGAGACGCGCGACCGCTTCTTCGCCTTCTTCGGCGGCGCCTTCTGGGTGCTGGCGCTGAACTGGCTCGCGCTCGTCTGGGCGGCGCCGGCGGACGAGCACCGGCACTACTTCTACCTCCTCCGCCTGGCCGCCTTCCTGCTGATCCTGGTGGCGATCCTGGACAAGAACCGCGCCCCGGACCGCCCGCGGCGCGAGAAGGACGGCGGACCTTGAGCCGCCGGCCCGGAGAGCGAGCGAAGCCCATCCGCCCGGAGCGCCTGGTGGTCGTTTCCAACCGGTTGCCGGTCGCGGCCGTGCGCGGCCCGGAGGGCGCCTGGTCGCTGCGTCCCGGCGGCGGCGGACTGGTCACCGCCCTGGCGCCGGTGCTGGAAGACCGCGGCGGCATCTGGATCGGCTGGCCGGGAGTGGTTGGTGACGAAGGCGCCGGGATCCTCCCCCTGCTGGAGGATTTCGCGCGGCGGCACGGTTACGGCCTGATGCCCATATCCCTCACCGCAACCGAGTACGACCTCTTCTACCTCGGCCTCGCCAACGAGGTTCTCTGGCCGCTCTTTCACGACCTGCAATCGCGCTGCACGTTCGCGCCGGAGTATTGGGCGGCCTTTCTGGACGTCAACCGCAAGTTCGCCGCCGCGGTCGCCGGTTGCGTCCGACCCGGAGACCTGGTCTGGGTCCACGACTATCTCCTGCTCGGCGTCGGCCGCTTCGCGCGCGAGCTGATCCCCACGGCCCGCTTGGGATTCTTCCTCCACATCCCGTTTCCACCGCCGGATATCTTCGGCAAGCTGCCTTGGCGCACCGAGGTTCTGCGGGCCTTGCTCGCCTACGACCTGATCGGATTCCAGACCGTCCGGGACCGGCGCAACTTCGTCGCCTGCCTGCGGACCATGCTGCCGGAGGCGGTGGTGCGCGGGCGAGGCAACGCACGGCACGTGCTCATGCAAGGACGGCGGACGCGCGCCGCCGCCTTCCCGATCGGCATCGATGCCCAGGGCTTCGACGCTCTCGCGCGTCGCGCCGACGTCGCCGCGCGAGCGCAGAGCTTGCAGGCGGAGATCGGCGTCGAGCACTTCCTGCTGGGCGTCGACCGGCTCGATTACACGAAGGGGATTCCGTTCAAGCTCGAAGCGGTACGCCGCCTATTGCGCTCCCGCCCCGACCTGCATCGGCGCCTCGGGCTCGTCCAGATCCTGGTCCCGAGCCGCGGCGAGATCCCCGAGTACCTGCGCCAGAAGGCCGAGGTCGAGCGCCTGGTCGGCGAGATCAACGGCGAGCTCGGCAAGCCGGGCTGGGTCCCGATCCACTATTTTTACCGTTCGCTCGACCGCGAGGAGCTGGTCGCCTACTACCGCGCGGCGAGCGCCTGCCTGGCCACCCCGCTCAAGGACGGCATGAACCTGGTCGCCAAGGAGTATTGCGCCTGCCAGAGCGAGCGGCGCGGCGTGCTGGTGCTCTCGGAGTTCGCCGGCGCCGCCAGCCAGCTCGCC
>DATBGJ010000503.1:0-5112 GCA_036558045.1 Thermoanaerobaculia bacterium | reverse complement strand
CCGCGTGCCCGCCTACGAGAGCGAGTTCCGCGCCGTGTTCACCAACAAGACGATCGTCACGCCCTACCGCGGCGCCGGCCGCCAGCACGGGGTGTTCGTCATCGAGCGGCTGATGGACCTCGCGGCGCGCGAGCTCGGGCTCGATCGCATCGAGATCCGCCGCCGCAACTTCCTGCGGCCGGACGAGTTCCCGCACGATCACGTCATCATCTATCAGGACTTCGCGCCGCTCTACTACGACAGCGGCGACTACGAGCCGGTGCTCGACAAGACGCTCGACATGATCGGCTGGGAGGCGTTCCGCCGCGACGAGCAGCCGCGCCTGCGCGCGGAAGGAAAGACGGTGGGGATCGGCCTCGTCGCCTACGTCGAGGGCACGGGCATCGGGCCTTTCGAAGGTGCGCGGGTGCAGGTGCAGACGAGCGGCAAGGTGACGGTGGTGACGGGCATCGGCACGCAAGGGCAGGGGCACTTCACCGTGCTCGCCCAGATCGCCGCACAGCAGCTTGGCGTCGCGGTGGACGACGTGGACGTGGTCACCGGCGACAGCGATCAGTTCCATTGGGGGACAGGGACCTTCGCCAGCCGCGGCGCGGTGGTGGCGGGCAACGCCACCCACGAGGCGGCGAAGGCGGTGCGCGAGAAAGCGCTCCACCTGGCCGCCGAGCAACTCGGCGTCGGTGAAGATCAGGTCGAGCTGGCGGAAGGCGCGGCGCGGGTGGCCGGCGAGCCGGCGCGGTCGATCGCGCTGGGCGAGCTGGCGAAGCGGGCCAATCCGATGCGCGGCGCCGTCAAGCCGGGCACCGAGCCGGGCCTGGAGGCCACCCGCTACTTCGGCCCCTACCGCGGCGCCACGGCGAGCGGCTGCCACGCCTGCATCGTCGAGGTGGACCCCGAGACCCTGCAGGTCAAGGTCCGGAAGTACGTCGTCGTCCACGACTGCGGCGTGGTGCTCAATCCGCTGCTCGTCGACGGCCAGGTGCACGGCGGCGTGGCCCAGGGGCTCGGCAATGCCTTCTACGAGCAGCTCGTCTACGACGACAACGGCCAGCTCCTCAACGCCTCGTTCATGGACTTCCTCCTCCCCACCGCGCTCGACGTGCCGCGCGTCGAGGTCGGCCACGAGGAGACGGCCTCGCCGCTCAACGCGCTCGGCACCAAGGGCGCGGGCGAGGCCGGCGCCATCCCGGTCGGCGCCCTCTTCGCGCAGGCGGTGGAGGATGCTCTGGCCATCCCCGGCCTGGAAATCCTGGAGATCCCGCTCAAGCCGAGCCGCCTCTGGGAGCTGGTCTGCGAGGCGAGCTGAGCGGAGGGATCTTCGAATTATGACTTGACAGGTCATTTTCGTCTGGCTAGAGTATTTCCCATGCGATCCATGGGAATTGCCGAGCTGAAGGCGTTGCTTTCCGAAACCCTCGCCCGGGTGAAAGACGGCGAGGAGGTCCTCGTCACCGAGCACGGCCGGCCCATCGCCAGGCTCATGCCGCTCTCGGCCGCGTCGCCGGCCGAGGCCACGCAGCAGCTCGTGCGCTCGGGGCTGGTGCGGGCCCCGGAGAAGCCGCTCGACGAGACCTTCTGGAAGCTGCCGCGGGCGAAGTACCGGCAGCCGCTCCACCGCGACGAAGACGACCTGGAGGATGCGGATCTCCTGGAGGCTGTCTGAAGTTCTGGGACAGCTCCGCGCTCCTCGCCCTGGTGGTGCGGGAAGCCGCTTCGGCGAAGGTCGAGCCCCTCTTGCAGCGCGATCCCGAAGTGGCGCTCTGGTGGGGAGCACCGATCGAATGCGCCGGAGCTCTCATGGGAGCTCAACGGCGCGAGCGCGTCTCCCACGCCGATGTCCAGAAGGCCCGCACGCTGATCGATCACCTGCGGACGCGCGCCGTCGAGGTCCAGCCCACCGAGGCGGTGCGGGCCCGCGCCCTGCGCATCCTCTCGGTCCACAATCTGCGCGCCGCCTCGGCCCTCGAGCTCGCCGCGGCTCTCATCTGGTGTCAGGAGCGGACCCATGGCGCGAGCCTCGTCTCCCTCGACGAGCCGCTGCGCCTGGCCGCCGCGCTCGAAGGCTTCCGGGTGCTCCCCTACGCCGACGAGGTGCACGAGCCGGAGCCGGATCTCTGACGCCGCCCCTCCCCATCGACGAAGCTCTGCCCGAGCTGATCGCGGCTCTGCGGGGCGGTCCCGCGGCCGTGCTCGTCGCGCCGACCGGCGCGGGGAAGACGACCCGCGTGCCGCCGGCGCTGCTGGCGGCCGGGATTAGCGGCGGACGGCGGATCGTGATGCTGGAGCCGCGCCGGATCGCCGCCCGCGCGGCCGCGCGCCGCATGGCCGAGGAGAACGGCTGGGCGCTGGGCGGCGAGATCGGCTACCAGATCCGCTTCGAGCGCCGGGCGGGGCCGAAGACGCGCATCCTCGTGGTGACCGAGGGCATCCTGGTGCAGATGCTCCAGCAGGACCCGTTTCTCGAAGAGGCCGGCGCCGTGGTCTTCGACGAGCTCCACGAGCGCAACCTGCAGACGGACCTCTCCCTCGCCATGGCGCGGCGGGTCCAGCGCGAGGCGCGGCCGGACCTGAAGCTGGTCGCCATGTCCGCCACGCTCGATCCCGGGCCGGTCGCGGCTTTCCTGGGAGATTGCCCCGTGATCGCGAGCCGGGGCCGGCTCCATCCGATCGAGCTCTCCTATCTCGAACGTCCTGACGAGCGGCCCCTCGCCTCCCGCGTCGCCGCGGGCGTGCGCCGGGCTCTCGACCCGGCGGCGGGCGACGTCCTCGTCTTCCTGCCGGGAGTGGGGGAGATCCAGCGCGCGGCCGAGGCGCTCGCCGGCCTCGCCGCCGAGCGGCAGCTCGCCGTGCTGCCGCTCTACGGCGATCTGCCGGCCGAGCGGCAGGACGAGGTGCTCCGCCGTCTCGACCGCCGCAAGGTGGTGCTCGCCACCAACGTCGCCGAGACCTCGATCACCCTCGACGGCGTCACCGCCGTGGTGGATTCCGGGCTCGTGCGCCGGCTGCGCTTCGATCCCGCGACCGGGCTCGACCGCTTGGAGCTGGGCCGCATCAGCCGCGCCTCGGCAGACCAGCGGGCCGGCCGCGCGGGCCGGCAGGCGCCGGGATTCTGCCTGCGGCTGTGGCCCGCCTACGAGCATGCCACGCTCGCCGAGCGCGAGAGCCCCGAGATCGCTCGCGTGGACCTCGCCGGACCGGCGCTCCAGCTCCTCGCCTGGGGAGAGCGGGACCTCGCCGCCTTCGGCTGGTTCGAGGCTCCCGCTCCCGAGGCTCTCACGGCCGCCCTCTCCCTGCTGCGGCGGCTCGGCGCGGTGGACGACCACGGCGTCACCTCGCTGGGCAGGACGCTGGCCCGCTTTCCCGTTCATCCGCGGCTCGCCCGCCTGTTGATCGAGGGGCACCGCGCCGGCCGCACGCGGGACGCGGCCCTGCTGGCGGCGTTGCTCTCCGAGCGCGATCCTCTCCCGCGAGACACCGCGCGCGGCACCGGACCTCGCCGCTCTTCGCGCTCGGATCTCCTCGACCGGCTCGACGCGCTGGAGTCTCCCGGTGCCCGGTTCATTTTCAAGGTCCGGGATCAGTTGGAGGAGATCGTGCGGAGGGAGATGGGTGGACGAAAAGGACAGCAGAGACAGCAGGGACAAGGAGAGGACGCTCTCCTGCGCGCCCTCCTCGCCGCCTACCCCGACCGCGTGGCGCGCCGGCGCGAGCCCGGCAGCCCGCGCGGCTTGATGGTAGGTGGCCGCGGCGTCCGCCTCGCCGAAGAGAGCGCGGTCCTCGACGCCGAGCTGTTCCTCTGCGTGGACCTCGACGCCGGCCGCTCCGGTCCTTTCTCGGAGGCGCTGGCGCGGAAGGCCTCGGCCGTGGAGCCGGAGTGGCTCGACGCCGAACGGCTGAGCACCACGATCGACCTGGAGCTCGACGCCGAGCGCGAACGGGTGGCCGCCTGGAAGCGGACGCGCTACGAGGACCTCGTGATCGCGGAGACGGAGATTCCCGCGCCGGACGCGGCGAGGATAGAGAAGATCCTCGTCCAGGCGGCCGCGGACCGCTTGGATCGGGCCCTTTCGCTGGAAGATCCGGAGGTATCGTCCTTTCTAGCCCGCGTCCGCAGTCTGGCGGCGTGGATGCCCGAGCTGGGTTTGCCGAGCTTCACGGACGACGAGATCCGCGCCTTGCTCCCCGCTCTCGCCGCCGGCCGGAGATCCTTCGCGGAGCTGCGCCGCGCTCCCCTGCTCGACGCGCTCCGAGGGTCACTCTCCTACGCGCAGCTCGAAGCCGCGCGTCGGGAAGCTCCGGAGCGGCTGGAGGTGCCGAGCGGCAGCCGCATCAAGCTGCTCTACGAGCCGGGAAAGCCGCCGGTGCTGGCGGCGCGCATCCAGGAGCTGTTCGGCTTGGCGGAGACGCCGCGCCTCGCCGCCGGCCGCATCCCCGTGCTCCTTCACCTCCTCGCCCCCAACGGCCGTCCCCAACAGGTGACCCAGGACCTGCGGAGCTTCTGGGAGAGCACCTACCCGCAGGTGCGCAAGGAGCTGCAGGGCCGCTACCCCAAGCACGCCTGGCCCGTGGACCCCTGGAACGCCAGGCCGGAACGCCGGCCGGGGCGGGGCGCGGTCAAGAGGTAAGCGGCCAGACCTCGTCGATCCGCCGTTGCACCCGGATCGTCTCGCCGACCGCCGCGGCGATGCGCCGGAATTCCTCGATCTCCTCGAACCGCAACGCCCGCTCCGTACGGCCGGCCAGCCAATGGTCGAGCACCTGATAGCCGCCGATGCGGTAGGCCCAGACCTCCGGCTCGATGCCGTCGAAGCTCTGCCCTTCCTCGTTGATGACGGCCCGCCGCTCGGCGGAGCGGTATTCGCGTTTCGTCAGCTTGCCGGTCCCCGTCCCCTCGAAGCGGACGCGTGGCCGGTCCAGCCGGTCCAACCGCAACAGGTGGAGATCGATCAGGACCGCGCCGAGCCCGGCCAGCTCCAGGAAACTGCCGCGATCCCTGGGAAGAGGAACACGTGGGAAGTCCGCGCGCAGCAGGTCGGCATAGCGGCGGCGATAGACGGGGCTGGAGAGGACGGCATAGACGTACTGCAGGAGGAGCTCCGGCGACGGCTCCTC
>DATBGJ010000502.1:0-3647 GCA_036558045.1 Thermoanaerobaculia bacterium | reverse complement strand
GCCTGAAGGACGTCCTCGCCGAGGAGGTCGAGATCCCCCTCGTCATCGGCGGCCGCGAGGTGCGCACGGGCGATACCGCCCGGTCGGTCTGCCCGCACGACCACGGCCATGTCCTCGCCACCTACCACCAGGCGGGCGCGGCGGAGGTGGCCGCGGCGGCCGCGGCGGCGAAGGAAGCGTGGAAGGACTGGAGCGAGACGAGCTGGGACGAGCGGGCGTCGATCCTGCTGCGCGCCGCCGACCTGCTCGCCGGCCCGTGGCACGACACGGTGAACGCGGCCACCATGCTCAACCAGTCGAAGACGGCGTTCCAGGCCGAGATCGACTCCGCCTGCGAGCTGATCGACTTCTGGCGTTTCAATCCCTACTTCATGCGCGTGCTCTACGCGGAGCAGCCGTGGTCCTCGCCCGGCGTCTGGAACCGCGTCGAGTACCGGCCGCTCGAGGGGTTCGTCTTCGCCGTCTCGCCGTTCAATTTCACCGCCATCGGCGGCAACCTGCCGACCTCGCCGGCGCTGATGGGCAACACCGTCCTCTGGAAGCCGGCTTCGACCGCGGTCTTCTCCAACTATCAAGTCATGAAGCTGCTGCAGGCCGCCGGCGTGCCGGACGGCGTGATCAACTTCCTGCCCGGCAAGGCGAGCAAGGTGGGGGATCCGGTGATGGCGCACGCCGACCTCGCGGGCATCCACTTCACGGGCTCGACGCCGGTCTTCCAGTCGATGTGGAAGACGATCGGCGACAACATCGCCAACTATCGCTCCTACCCGCGCATCGTCGGCGAGACCGGCGGCAAGAAATTCGTCTTCGCCCATCCCTCGGCGGACGTGGACGCCTACGTGACGGCGCTGGTGCGCGGCTCCTTCGAGTACCAGGGGCAGAAGTGCTCGGCGGGCTCGCGGGCCTACGTGCCGAAGTCGCTCTGGCCGCGGGTCAAGGAACGGTTGCTCGATCAGATCGAGTCGATCGACATGGGCTCGCCGCTCGACTTCCGCAATTTCATGGCGGCGGTCATCGACGAGGCCTCCTTCGACCGCATCATGCGCTACGTCGAGCATGCCCGCGGCGCGAGCGAAGCCACGATCCTGGCCGGCGGCAAGGGCGACAAGTCGGAGGGTTACTTCATCGAGCCGACGGTGGTGGAGACCACGGACCCCCGCTTCAAACTGATGCGGGAGGAGATCTTCGGGCCGGTGCTGACCGTCTTCGTCTACGAGGATCTCGAGCTGGAGAGCACGCTGGAGCTGGTCGACACCACCAGCCCCTACGCGCTGACCGGCGCCATCTTCGCCGAGGACCGCAAGGCCGTGGACCACCTCTCGCGCGCCCTGCGCCACGCGGCGGGCAACTTCTACGTCAACGACAAGCCGACCGGCGCCGTGGTGGGGCAGCAGCCGTTCGGCGGCGCCCGCGCCTCCGGCACCAACGACAAGGCCGGCTCGATGGCCAACCTCATGCGTTGGACCTCGCAGCGGGCGATCAAGGAGAGTTACGTGCCGCCGAAGAGCTTCCGCTATCCCCACATGGAGGAGAAGTAGGGCCTACTCCGCCGGCCGCAGATCCAAGAACAGCCGTTCCCAGGCGTCTGCATCGAGAGGCTGCTTGCCGTCGAACGTGCGGTCGGCGGGCATCAGCATGGCCGGCGGCGGCAGCGGCTTGCTCTGCGAGAAGATGGCCTCGGACCAGCTCCTGCCGCCGTTCTTGGTGAGATAGAGGTAATAGCCGAGCCGCGGCGCTTCGGGCTCCGGATCGTCGTCGAGGCGGAGGGTCAGGGTGCCCTTGCCGTCTTCGTTCACCGAGAACGCGTCCACCACGGCGTAGCGCGAGACCTTCTGCAGAGCGCCGCGCAGCCGCCAGGAGCGTCCGCCGTTGACGCTGGAGGCGAAGAGCAGCGTCTGCCCGGGCTGCGCCTCCGTGCTCCCCTGCGTGATCCCCCAGAGCTCGTCCCGTTTCGCCGAGCGGCCGGCGAACACCCAGCTCGTGTTGTGCAGCTCGTCGGGGAGCTGCACCAGGCGCCAGCCATCGCGCGCGGCGACGAAGAGCCGCGGATCGTGCTCCTGGGCGCTGCCGCTGCGCAGGAAGACCACGGCGCCGCGGTTGCCGTCGTTCTGGAAGGCGAAGAGAGGCGTCGATTGCGCCAGCGTTTCAGGGGCCAGACCGGAAGCGCCCTGCGCGCTCGCGGCTCCGGCCGCCATCACCGCCCCTGCCACCACGAGTGAGAGAACTGACCTCGTCGATGGGACCATTGCTGACCTACCTCCGTCTTCCAGGACCGGGAGTGGTTGCCGGATCATCCTACATCCAACCGTGCCATACTGATTCAAGTTTCAGGGAGGCGGCGAATGAGAGCAATCCAGGTCATGACCTTGGGAGTTGTTCTTTTATTGCTGGGATCGTGCGCGAAACGAGAAGCGGTCGAAGAAGCTGTCCCTTCGGCAACGGCGCCTGCGCGGGACGCCGCCGTCCAGGCACCGGCTCCGGCCCAGTCGAAGGCCGCGCCCGCGACGGCTCCCGCCGCCAACCGCGCGCCGGCCATCCAGCGCAAGCTGATCCGCACGTTCAACCTGGAGCTCGAAGTGCGCAACACCGAGGAGGCGGCGGGCAAGATCCAAGCGCTCGTCACGCGCCTCGGCGGCTTCGTGGCGAGCGCCAACGGCCAGCGGCGGGACGAGGTCTTCTACTACTCGCTGACCGTGCGGGTGCCGGTGGAGCGGGTCGACGAGGCCCTGGCGGCGATCCGCGCGCTCGCCGAGCGCATCGATCACGAGCAGCAGCAGGTCGAGGACGTCACCGACCAGTACATCGACCTCGACGCCCGCATGCGCACGCTGGAGGCCACCGAGGCCGAGCTGCGGGCCCTGCTCGCCGAGTCGCGGCAGCGCGCGCGCAAGGTGACGGAGATCATGGAGGTCTACCGCGAGCTGGTGGAGATCCGCTCGCAGATCGAGCAGATCCGCACCCAGCTCAACTCCTACGACAAGCTCGCCGCCCTCTCGACGATCAACATCGAGCTGATGCCCACCGAGGCCGCGAAACCCGTGGTGCCGGACGGCGAATGGCATCCCGGCGACACGGTGCGCTCCAGCGCCCGCGCGCTGGTCGGCTTCCTCCGCTGGTTCCTGGACTTCCTCATCTTCGCCCTCATCGTGCTGCTGCCGATCGGGCTGATCGTGGCCGTGGTCGTCCTCGCCCTGCGGCGGCTCTGGCGGCGGGCGCGCAGGAAACCCGCCCCGCCTGAATAGGTCGGCCCCCTGACGGCGGGCGGATTCCCCTCGCCAGCGGAGGGCTCGCCCTGGCGAGCGGAGTCGTCTCCCCTGTCAGCGCAGACGTCCCCTTCGCCGGCGCAGACCTCCCCCTGGCGAGCGGAGCCTTTCCCCTCGCGAGCGGAGCCGGCTCTCTCGGCCGCCGAGGCATTCCACTCTCCTGCTGGATCATTCCCCCCGCCATCCGGAACCTTCCCCTAGCGATCTGAAACGTTCCCCCCGGCTGCCGAAACATTCCCCCCCGACCCTTGAAATATTCCCCCGGAGCGCGGAATCATTCCCCCACGAGCCGGAAACATTCCGCTCTCCGTCCGCGGCATTCCCCCCGAACGCCGGATCATTCCTCCTGAAGGCCGAATGCTTCCCCTCGCCGGGGGAATGTCT
>DATBGJ010000501.1:0-2445 GCA_036558045.1 Thermoanaerobaculia bacterium | reverse complement strand
GTTGCGGGTTCGAGTCCCATCGCCGGCTCCAACGAACTGATCGATGCAGATCCATCTCGGGCAGTCGAGGTTCCGTTTCTTATCGAGCTCGGGCAGGTGGCCGAGTGGTTAATGGCAGCAGACTGTAAATCTGCCGCTCCTTGCGAGCTACGGAGGTTCGAATCCTTCCCTGCCCACCATTGAGTGAGTACGTCAAACGTAAAACGTCAAGCGCAAGACGCGAACCGTTCTCCGTCGTGCGCTTCACGTTTCACGTTTCACGAGCGGCGTGAGCCGCAAACGCGGGAGTAACTCAGGGGTAGAGTCACAGCCTTCCAAGCTGTTGGTCGCGGGTTCGAATCCCGTCTCCCGCTCCAAGCTCCTTCCTTCATCGAGACCTCCACGAGCTTGCTCCCTCAGGTCTCCTCGTTCCAGCTCCAGTGGGATTCGTTGCTGTGGATGCTGGCCTGCGCCGCGGCCGGCCTGTGGCTGTGGGACCGGCTGTTCCAGCCTCGGCTCGGCCTGCGATGGGCGGCCTTGCTGATCGGTATCGCGCTGCTGCCGCTGCTGCCGGCGCTGCGGGCGGACCGCGTCCTCGGTCCCTTCGACACCAACGTCCGCCTGCGCCCCTGGGCCGCCCGCGACCAGCTCGCCTACCAGCCCAAGGTGGGGCGCCTCAACGACGTCACCCTGCAGCTCGCTCCCTGGCAGGCGGAGGTCCGCCGGCAGATGCTCGCCGGAGGCGTGCCGCTGCTGAACCCGTTCTCGGCCGGCGGCCAGGCCCTCCTCGGCAACGGCCAGTCCGCGCCGTTCAGCCCGGTCTCGTTGCTGGCGCTGCCGTTCAGGCCCGAGCGGGCCCAGGCGTTGCGCGCCTTCCTCAAGGTCCTGCTGGCCCTCATGGGAACGTTCCTGGTGGCCCGGCGGCTCGGCGCGCGGCCGGCGTTCAGCCTGGTGGCGGCGGTGGCCTACGCCTATGGCGGATCGCTGGCCGTCTGGCGGTTGTTCCCCATCGGCGAGGTGCTCGCGTTCTTTCCCTTCGCGTTCCTGGCCAGCGAATGGATCCTGGAGGAGGGGCCGCGGCGGCGGAGCTGCGCGTTGCTCGCTCTCAGCCTGGCGGCGATCCTTCTTTCCGGCCATCCCGAGACGGCGCTCGCCGCCGCCTGCGCCCTCGCCGCGCGCTGGCTGTGGGCCGCGATATCGGCGTGGCGAAACCGCGACCGCCGGTTCCTGCGCGCCCTGCGAGGGGGTCTCGCCGCCGCGCTCCTCGCTCTCCTTGGCACCGCTTTCTTCACGCTGCCGGTGGGCGAGTCGATCCTGCGCTCCGAGCGGCTGGCGCGGAAAACCGCGGAGGGGGAACAGGCCACCCTTGGCGCGACCGCAGGGCTCGGCGGCCTCATCAGCGTGGGGGTTCCGGGCATCTTCGGCACGCCGCAGCGCAGCCGCGAGGCGGGACCGGCGCCCATCACCTGGCTGGCGGAGGGTGCGGTCGGGCTGCCGGCCTTGTTGCTCGCCCTCGCCGGCTTGTTTCTGCCGGGCGCGCGCAGTCAGACGGAGAAGTTTCTCTGGGCCCTGTCGCCGGCCGCCTATCTGCTGCACCTCGATCCGCTGGGCCTGTTCTCTCTACCGGTGATCGCGCCGCGGTACTTTTCCTATCTGGGCGCCTTCGGCGTAGCCCTCCTCGCCGCCCTCGCGCTCGAGCGTTGGACGCGGGAGCCGATCGATCGAAGGAGACTGGCGGTGATCGCCGGGCTGGGCGCCCTGGCCTTGCTCTGGACCTTCGGCGGACATCGGGCCGTGCTGGCGATCTGGCGTTCTCAGGGAGCGATCGATCTTCAGGTCCTCGCGGAGTCCAACCGGCACCTGGCGTTCGCCCTGTCGGCCTCGGCTGTGGCGCTCTCCGCGCTCGGGATACGGCGCTCGCTGCATGCGGGACTCTACGTCGCGCTTGCCAGCCTCGCACAGCTCCTCTATGCCTTCGGCGGCTACAACCCGACGATCCCGGCGGCGTACGCCTATCCGCCTGTGCCGGTGCTCGAGCGCATCGCCCGCGAGCCCGGGTTCTTCCGCCTGCTGGGGACGCGCGGCGTGTTCGTGGCCAACTCGTCGACGGTCTACGGCCTCGCGGACGTCCGCACGCACGATCCCACGGAGTCGTCGCGCTACGTCGACTGGCTCACCGAGATGCTCGACTTCGACCGCGCCAAGTACAAGAAGCAGTACGCGCGGCCGCGGCCGGCGCACCTGACGCCTCTCCGCCTGCTCGGCGTCCGCTTCCTGCTCGCCGGACCCGACCTGCCGGTGGGCCCTCCCTGGATCGACCGCGGCGTGTTCCGCGAGACGCGCCTGTGGGAGCTGCCCGGCGAGGTCCAAGGCGCCTTCTTCCCGCGGCTGATCGTGCCGGTGCGCTCGGCGGCCGAGGCGCGGGCGGCGATCCGCAGCGTGCGCAATCCGTATAAGTTGGCGTCG
>DATBGJ010000500.1:0-6890 GCA_036558045.1 Thermoanaerobaculia bacterium | reverse complement strand
AACGCGCCGTTCGCGTACGTCGTCGAGATCGCCCGCGCCGTGCGCGAGCTGTGCGAGGAGATCGCGCTGCCGAGCTTCATCAAGACGAGCGGCGGCAGCGGCCTGCACGTGCTGATGCCGACCGGCGGCCAGCTCGAGCACGATCAGGTCCGCCAGCTCGCCGAGCTGCTGGCCGGCGTGCTGGCGGCGCGTCTGCCGAAAATCGCCACCACGGCGCGCTCCCTCCGTACGCGGGAGGGACAGGTCTACATCGACGCCCTGCAGAACGGCCGCGGCAAGCTCCTCGTCGCGCCGTACTCCGTGCGGCCGCGTCCGGGCGCTCCCGCCTCGACGCCGCTGCAGTGGAGCGAGGTGAACGAGTCCCTGGATATCCGCGCCTTCAACCTGGAGACCTTGCCGGCGCGGATTCGACGGCTGGAGGAAGATCCGCTGCTGCCGGTGCTCGATCTGCGGCCGGATCTGGAGCGAAGTTTGGAGCTGCTGGCGAAGCGACTCGGTCCGACTGGAGACATATAGATTGGCCTGCCGGAGATATCACGTAGACCTCATCTATGATATCTTTCGAAGGGAGGAGGTGAATCATGGGTGTCCGGAAAACCAGCGTCGAGATCAACGAAGAGCTCCTAAGTGCCGCTCAGCGAGTGCTTTCGACCACGACCATCAAGGAGACGATCGAAGAGGCATTGCGTGAGGTGCTGCGGAGGAAAGCCCGGCGCGAGGAGGTCGAGGCCCTCTCCACTATGCGAGGTATGGATCTGGCTGACCCAGGTGTCATGTCAGGAGCTTGGCGCTCGTGACGCCTCGTTATCTCATTGACAAGAGCGCGTTGGCCCGAATGCTGAACGAGACGGTCCAGGACCGGCTTGCTCCGATCATCGAAGCAGGGGAGGCCGCGACCTGCGCCATCATCGACCTCGAGGTGCTGTTCAGCGCTCGTAACCGCGAGGAGCACGATCTGATCCGGTATCGCAGAGCTCTCGCTTACGAATCCGTTCCGATCGACGAGACGGTCCTCGGACGCGCCATCGATATCCAGGCCGAGCTGGCACGAAGTGGCCGCCATCGAATTCCAATTGCTGACCTCATCATTGCCGCGACTGCTGAGGCCGCCGGCTTGACGGTACTCCACTACGACCGCGACTATGACCTGATCGCCGAAGTCACTCACCAGCCTATGGAATGGGTCGTTGAACGCGGGTCCCTATAAGCAGCTCGCCTTCGCTGTCCAATCAAACCCTCTCCCACGGCGCGACCGGTCCGGTAACGATCCGGAAGAACGGATGAGCCTCCGGCGTCTCGATATTCTGTAGCAGCGAGTAGGCCGCGGGCGAGCGCGCGCGGAGCTTGGCCTTCAGGTGAGCCCACTCGCAGAGGAGCTGCCCGTCCGTGGTAACCAGGCGCGCATGTCTCCTCGCGGCCGGGAGCTTGGTGAGATCGAAGGAGTAGCCGCGGCGAACCGCCTCCCGGTGGACCGCTCCCAGGTAGGTGGCGATGGCGGTCGCGGGCTCCCTGGCGCCGCGAAAACGGTCGAGCTGCGGATGGTGCTTGTAGCCGCGAGTCTGCCCCGTCAGAACCTTCTGAGCCAGGAGGCCCTCCCGCCAGAGCGCGACCAGGCCTTGCGGGTCCAGGTACTTGGGATGGAGCGTCCAGAGCCTCACGATGCGAAATCCCCCGCTTCCCGGAAGTCGCGATATCCTCGGAAATCCTGGAGCGCCACCCATTCCGGGATGCCGGCTCCAGCTACCGTGATGCTCGC
The DNA here is from genome assembly GCA_036558045.1 of Thermoanaerobaculia bacterium. GTDB lineage: Bacteria > Acidobacteriota > Thermoanaerobaculia > Multivoradales > UBA5704 > DATARR01. The sequence continues at coordinate 5,134 of DATBGJ010000500.1, read as the reverse complement.
CGTACACCTCCTATCCGATGATACCCCGCGGTGCAGCGCCTGCAGGGAGATGCGAACACGATGATCGAGCTCGGTTCACCCGGCGTGCGCCGCATCGAGGTCCCCGTCCTTGTGGACCGGCGGGGAACGGTGCGCACGGCGGGGCTGATCGACGTCAGCGTGCGGCACCAGGAGCGCGTGGTGCTCGCCGAATCGCCGCCGCCGGAGCTGAGCGCGGAGCTCGCGGCGTCGTTGAAAGAGGCGGCGGCGCGCCTCGCGGGCGCTCGCGGCGGGGTCGGCGCGTTCACCGTTTCGTTCCTCGCCGAGCCGAGCAGCGACGAGCACCGCTTCCTCGGCACCGCGCCCGGCCTGCCGAAAGGGGTCGCCGTGCTCGAAGCGCTGGACGAGGTGGATCTAGCCGCGCTGGAGGCCCATCTCACGCGCGGCGGCACGCTCGACGGCCAGCCGGCCGAGCCCCGCGGCTGCGCGCTGCAGGTGTGCCTCTCGGCCCTCGATCCCGAGGATGGCTTCGCGCCGAGTCCCGGAGTCGTCGAGGCGCTGCGCCTCCCCGCCGGTCCGGGCCTGCGTGCCGACCCGGAGGTCAACGAAGGAGAAACGCCGGCGGAGGGCGCGGAGATCGTCCGCGTCACGGCGCACGGCCGCACCCGGGCGGAGGCCCTCGATCGCCTGCAGCGCGGCCTCGCCAGGACCGAGGTCTCGCTGCGCGACGGCGGCACGGACAAGGCCTTCCTGGCGGAGGTGCTGGACCGGCCCGAGCTGACCTCGCACGAGCCGGCGGATCCCGACTGGCTGAACCGCCTGGTGGCCAGCGGCGAGCATCTGCCGCGGCGGGGCGCCGAGGCGGCGTTGCTGGCGTCGGCGATCAGCAGCTATGAGGCGAAGCTCGACGCGGCGCGGGACCGGTTCTTCGCTTCCGCCGTCTACGGCCGGCCCGAGGTGCCGGAGGAGATCGGCCGCGACGTCGAGCTGCGCTACCGGGGCCAGGACTATCTCTTGCGCGTCGCGCGGCTGGATTGGCGGCGATTCCGCGTCGAGGTGGACGGCGTGCGCCTGGAGATGTTGGCCGAGCGTCCGGGGAGGACCGGCCGCACGATCGCTTGCGGCGAGCGCAGTTGGCGGATCGCTCTGGCTGTCCATGAGAGTTGGCAGATCGTCGAGGTGGACGGCATTCCGCATCGCATCGAGCGCGACGCCAAAGCGGCCGTGCGCTCGCGAGCGGACGAACGGCGGGCGCGGGTGCGGTTCGAGACTCTGGTCGTGCCGGAGGACGGCGCCGCTTCCGGCAGACGCGAGAGCTTGCGCGAGATGCGCCGGCTCATGCTCGGCTACGACGCCGACGCCGAGATCTTGCAAAGCCTCCTTGCCGCCCCCGCGACGGCCGAAGCGGACCGGCCTCTGGAGGAGGAGATCCTGCGCGCCTTCGCCGACGTGCCTTTTCTCTTCCGCCATCATCCGGCTGATGAAATTGGCGACGGCCGGCACAGCGTCCACGAGATTCTCGCCGCCTATCTGCGCGATCTCGACGCGGGAGGCGAGGGTCTTCCCGCGAGCTTTCTCGCCAAGCTCGAGCGCGCGCTGGCCCACTACGGCGTCAGCCGTCTCGGCCGCTCGCCGGAGCTGGAGGAGGGCCTCTTCCGCATCGTGATCTCCAACCGGCGGCTGGCGCGGCAGGTGCCGCCCGTGCTGGCCGTGCTGGAGGGCTGGCTGGACGGCGACGAGGCCGCCGGCGGGCCTGCGGCGCTGCGCGAGCTGCTCGACCGCTTGATCGCCGAGACGCAAGGGAGCGAGCCGGCGGTGCACGACCTGGCGCGCGAGGTGCGCTACCGCCGCTTCGACCGGCCCGTGCTGCTCGCCGTGCGCGAACGGATCTACGCCGCGGCCGAGGAGGACCTCGAGCGGCTGGCGGCCGATCCCGGCCCGGAGGAACGGGCCGCGCGGATCCGCGCTCTCGTCGAATGCCCGCAGCCCCTCCACCTCGTGCTCTCGCGGCGTTACGAGAAGGCGGGCGCCGGCATGCGCGAGGCTCTGCTCGAAGTGATGGTGCGGCGCTATTACCGCATTCGCGAGCTGCGCAGCCTGCTGCCGGCTCAGGTCAACGGGCAGCTCTTCGCCGTGGCCACCTACGAGCATCGAGGCTCGCACGTCCACCTCGTCACGACCCATGCCGGCCACGACCGGCTCGCGTGGTCTGTGGAGGCGGTTCGCCGCCTCGCCGCGGATGCGGCCCCCGGTTCGGAGATCGTCGCGGATCTTTACTTCTGGCGCTCCGGCCGGCCGGCCAACGAGGACGACGTCGCCAGGCAGATCGCCGATCTTCTGGCGAGCTCCGCGTTGCCGGTTGGCCTCCGCCGCGTCGCCGTCGTCATCTCGGGAGCGGAGGGAGCCCAGATCTTCACCTTCCGCCGCAGCGAGAGCGACGGCGACGAATTCCGCGAGGAGCGGGTCTATCGCGACATTCATCCCATGCTGGCGCTGCGTCTGGAGCTGTGGCGACTGCAGAACTTCCACCTGGAGCGCCTGCCCGCGCCCGAACGGGTCTACTTCTTTCACGGCGTGGCGCGCGAGAACCCGCGCGACGAGCGCCTGTTCGCCGTCGCCGAGGTGCGCGACCTGACGCCGGTACGCGATGAGGCGGGCCGCGTCGTCGAGCTGCCGCAACTGGAGCACATGTTGATGGAGGCTTTGACCGGCATTCGCCGCTTCCAGTCCCGCCGCGCCGTCGTCGAGCGCCTGCAGTGGAACCGCGTGCTGCTCAACCTCTGGCCGCCGGTGGACCTGCGGCCGGCGGAGCTCGACCGCCTGGTCCGCCGTCTCGTGCCGCTCTCCGAGGGGCTCGGTCTGGAAAAGGTGGCGGTGCGCTGCCGGATTCCCGACGAGAGCGGCGAGCTGCAGGACCGCGTGCTGGAGATCTCCAGCTTCGAAGAGGCGGGCGCGGTGCTGCGCTTCCGCAAGCCGTCCGAGGCGCCGTTGAAACCGCTGCGCGAGTATGCCCAGAAAGTCGTGGACCTGCGGCGCCGGGGGCTCCCCTATCCCTACGAGGTCGTCAAGCGGCTCGCCCCGCCGCGGCGGGATACCCAGGCGGACGTTCCCGCCGGAGATTTCGTCGAGCACGATCTCGACGCCGAGGGCCGGCTCGTGCCGGTGGAGCGGCCGTACGGCCAGAACACCGCCGCCGTCGTCGTCGGCATCGTGCGCAACTACACCTTGCGCCATCCCGAGGGAATGGCCCGCGTCATACTGCTCGGCGACGCCAGCCGCGGCATGGGCGCGCTGGCGGAGCCGGAATGTCGGCGCATCCTGGCCGCTCTCGATCTCGCCGCGGCGATGCGCGTGCCGGTGGAATGGTTCGCGCTCTCCGCCGGCGCCAGGATCTCGATGGAGGACGGCACCGAGGCCATGGACTGGATCGGCCGCGTGCTGCGCCGCCTGGTAGAGCTGACGCAGAACGGACTGGAGGTCAACGTCGTGGTGGCGGGCCTCAACGCCGGCCCCCAGCCCTACTGGAACGCCGAGGCCACGATGCTGATGCACACGCGCGGCATCCTCATCATGACGCCCGAAAGCGCCATGGTGCTCACCGGCAAGCGGGCGCTCGACGGCTCCGGCGGCGTCTCGGTAGAAGACAACCAGGAGCTCGGCGGTTACGAGCGGATCATGGGTCCCAACGGCCAGGCGCAGTACTTCGTCCACGATCTCGGAGAGGCCTGCCGCCTCCTCCACCGTTACTACGACCGCGCCTACGTGGCTCCGGACGAGCGCTTTCCCCGGCCCTGGCCGACCGGCGACCCGCGCGAGCGTGACGTGCGCGAGTTCCCCCATGGCGGCGAGCTGAAGACGGTCGGCGACGTCTTCTCGCCGCTCGCCAATCCGGGACGCAAGAAGCCGTTCGAGATCCGCAAGGTCATGGAAGCCGTCGCCGATCAGGACCATCCACCGTTGGAGCGTTGGTACGGCATGCGCGACGCCGAGATCGCCGTGGTCTGGGACGTCTGCCTGGGAGGCCATCCGGTCTGCCTGCTGGGCTTCGAATCCAAGCCTCTGCCGCGGCTCGGCTCCATGCCGGGCTTCGGTCCGGAGCAATGGACGGCCGGCACCCTCTTCCCGCTGGCGGCGAAGAAAGTGGCGCGGGCGGTCAACGCCGCGAGCGGCAACCGGCCGCTCGTCGTCCTCGCCAACCTCTCGGGCTTCGACGGCTCGCCGGAGTCGATGCGCTTCTGGCAGCTCGAATACGGCGCCGAGATCGGCCGCGCCGTGGTGAATTTTCAGGGGCCGATCGTCTTCTGCGTCATCTCCCGCTATCACGGCGGCGCCTTCATGATCTTCTCGAGCTCCCTCAACGACAACCTGGAGGTAGCGGCGCTCGAAGGCTCGTACGCCTCGGTCATCGGCGGCGCGCCGGCCGCGGCGGTGGCACTATCGCGCGAGGTGGATCAGCGGACGCGTCAAGACTCGCGCATCGTCGAGTTGGAGAAGGCGATCGCGGACGCCGAGCGGGCGGACAAGGCGAGGCTGCGCGCGAGCCTCGACGAAGCGCTGGCTGCCGTGCGCTCCGAAAAGCTGAGCGCGGTGGCCGCCGAGTTCGACGCCGTCCACAGCATCGAGCGCGCGCAGAGGGTGGGCTCCGTCCACCACATCGTTGCGCCGGAGCGGCTGCGGCCTTACCTGATCGAGGCGGTGGAGCGCGGGATGGAAAAGGCTCTGGCGGGCGGCGCCGCCAGCGCTAGATGCACGGAAACATCGAGCACTTGAGGCACTGCCGCTCGGACCGCGCCAGCCGTTCCATGAGGACTTTCATATCGGTGGCGGGATCGCCGATGTGGATCGCGCCGTTACAGCAGGTATAGACGCCGTAGGTGGTCAGGCTCAGGTAGTTGTCCACCGTGTCGGAGTCTTCCTCGAGCTGGTAGCGGTTCTGATACCTGTGCTCGAGGATGTAGCGGGCCGCGGCCGCGGATATGGCTTTGTCGTCTTCGATGCCGTGCTGGGCGATGGATGGAGTGGCGGCGCGGATTGGGTCGAGGTCTCTGTTGGTATAGGCCGCGAAAATCGCCAATTGCACCTTGGGACCGATGCGCTCCTGGATCTCGGCGTGGAACTCGTCGAGGTACTCGATGTTCTCGCACGTCAGGATCAT
>DATBGJ010000499.1:0-5836 GCA_036558045.1 Thermoanaerobaculia bacterium | reverse complement strand
CAGTACCAGGCGTTCTTCGCGAGATTCACCTGGAATTGGAGCGCTGACTTTCCGTCGCAGAATGGGCATGGTCCCGCAAGGTTCGCGCCCTTGCGCGTGAGACCCTCCAAGAGTTCGTAGCGGTCGAGAATCGCTTCCATCGAAACAGCGCGCTTCACGTCCGCGAACGACACAAAGCCATTGTGCATCGCATCCTCCTTTCTTGAGTTGCGTGAGGTTCTAGGAGTCAGCGTAAGGAGCGGGAGAAAGACGCAAAAGGCGGCCATGAAGACCGCCTTCTGCGAATCTGGTCTTGACGCGGACCGCTACCAGAGGTGGTTTTGCCGCGAGGTCCGCCCCGGAGCCTGTACGGCGCTCCGTCATTACCTTGTACGGAACATAGTGCCACAACGTTTCATTCCAAGTCAAGAAAATCGGCCGGCTTATGGCTGATATGGTTACGATATGCAGAAGAAGGGAAGGGCGGCGGAAGGCGATTTCGCCGTTCCGCTCAAGGAAGTCGTTGATGCAGAGGCGTTTAGGGGCTAAAGGGGCGTGGGGTCACGCGGCGGCGTTGTGCATACCGCATGCACGATTGGGCGGGTTTGGTGGATATCGTATGCAGGACGGGGGGTGATCTACCCCTCTCGCAGCTCCGCGACCTTGCGCTCGCGCTCGTCCTCGATATGGCGGCGCTCGCGGCGGTACTCTTCTTCCTCTTCCTGCCGCTTGGCCGGCTCGTAGAGGGTCTTCAGGCGGTTCTGGTGGAGGATCTCCAGCTCGGCGAGCTTGGCTTCGGCCTTACGGCGCACGTCGGCGATCTTCTCGCGCAGCTCGTCGCCGAAGGTCTCCTCCCGCGGCCTCTCGATGCCCTGCTTCTCCATCCGCTCGAGGGCCAGCTCGTACGCCGACTTCATTCCGGATGCCTTGTCCTTGTCCGCCATGGAAACAGGATAGCATCCGCCGCGGCGTACGCGTCAAACTGGCACGCACGGCGGGGCGGCAGGCGCCGGAACGTCGCGGATCTCCCGATTTTTCCGAGGTTTACGGCCGAACGGGCCCGGTTTGCGTTGCGGCACCCGTTTTGCTAAGACTGATCCCGCTAAACCCGCGGACCGGCAAAAGCACGCCTGGTCTTTCTTGGAGGCTCCATGATCGAAGCGCAATCCTTGAGCCGCCGCTATGGCGACTTCACGGCCGTGGACGGCATCTCGTTCTCCGTCAAGGAGGGGGAGATCCTGGGCATGCTGGGCCCGAACGGCGCGGGCAAGACGACCACCATCCGCATGATCACCGGCTTCCTGCCCCCCACCAGCGGCAAGGTGACGGTGGCCGGCAAGGACCTCTTCGAGTCTCCCCGCGAGGCGCGGCGGCAGGTCGGCTATCTGCCGGAGAACGTGTCGCTCTACCCCGAGATGCGGGTCAGCGAATACCTGGCCTACCGCGGCCGGCTCGAAGGCCTCTCCCGCGCCGAGCTGCGGCAGGCGATCCCCAGCGTCCTGGAGCGCGGCCTGCTGACCGAGGTGAAGGACCAGATCATCGGCACGCTCTCCAAGGGCTACCGCCAGCGCGTCGGGCTCGCCACCGCCATCCTGCACAACCCGCGCGTCCTGGTGCTCGACGAGCCGACGGTGGGCCTCGATCCGAAGCAGATCATCTCCATCCGCGAGCTTATCCGCCAGCTCGGGCGCGAGCACACGCTGCTGCTCTCCACCCACATCCTGCCCGAGGTCGAGCTGCTGTGCGACCGCGTGGTGATCATCGACCGCGGCAGGATCGTGGCCGAGGGCACGCCCGAGAGCCTGCGGGAGAGCTGGATGGGCAATCCCGCCGTGCGGGTGGCCTTCAAGGACGCTCCCGCGGACGCCGCCGCGGCGCTCGCCGGGCTGCCGGGCGTGGTGGGCGTGAAGGACGGCGCGGCAGGCGGCTCGTGGCTGCTGGAGTGCGAGCGCGGCAGCGATCCCCGCGAGGCGGTGTTCCGCACGGCGGTGGAGCGCGGCTGGGTGCTCCTCGAGCTCGCCCGCGAGCGCGGCGCGACAATGGAGGACATCTTCGTGCGCCTCACCACGCATGACGCCGTCGAGACGCCGCCGGCCGCCGAGACGCAGACCGCCGAGCCCCCCAAGGAGGAGCAGCGGGAGGTGGCGTCGTGAACGGAATCCTCGCGACCTTCCGGCGCGAGCTGCGGGCGTACTTCTTCTCGCCGCTCGCCTACGTGGTGCTGTTCTTCTTCCTGGCGGTCAACGGCATCATCTTCATCTATCTCATCGGCCAGATGAACGATCCGCGCGCCGCGGGCGGACCGCCGCTCGGCTACTTCTTCCGCGCCACCTGGCTGATGCTGCTGCTGCTCGGCCCGGTGCTGACCATGCGCCTGGTGAGCGAGGAGCTGCGCTCGGGCTCGATCGAGGTGCTGATGACCGCGCCGGTGACCGAGGGCCAGGTGATCGGCGGCAAGTTCCTCGCGGCCCTGGTCTTCTACGGCTTCCTCTGGCTGCCCACCGTGCTCTACGGGGTGATGATCAACGCCTACGAGAAAGTAGACTGGGGGCCGGTCGGCGCCGGCTACGTGGGCATCATGCTCATCGGCGCGCTCTTCCTCGCCATCGGCATCTTCGCCTCGGCGACGACGCGCAGCCAGCTCCTGGCGGCGATGATGACGGCCGCCATGCTCTTCCTGCTCTTCCTGCTCGGCGTCTTCGAGGAGCTGGTCAACAACGACGTGGCGAAGAAGGCGCTGGGCTACGTCAGCATCTGGAGCCACATCGACGAGTTCGCCAACGGCATCGTGGACACCCGCCGGCTGGTCTTCTATCTCTCGGGCACCCTGTTCTTCCTGTTCCTGGCCAGCCGGGCGCTCGAAGACAAGAAGTGGAGATGACGCCGATGGCCGCCATCGATCAAGCCAACCGCCGCCAGCTCGTGAAGACGGGGATGTTCTCGGCCAGCGTGCTGCTGCTCGCCGCGCTGCTCGTCATGATCAATTACCTCGGCTGGAAGTACTACAAGCGCTTCGACTGGACGCAGAGCCAGCTCTACAGCCTGTCGGAGAAGACGCTCAACGTGCTCAAGGGTCTGAAGCAGGACGTGGAGTTCATCGTCTTCCTCTCTCCCGAGCAGGGCGAGATCTATCAGCCGACGACGGAGCTGCTGTCGCGCTACGGCGCCGCCTCCCGGCGCGTGCACGTGCGCATCGTCGACGCCGCCAAGAAGCCGGTGGAGGCGCAGCAGCTCGTGCAGAGGTACGGCGTGACGACGACCGGCGTGGTGGTGACGAGCGGCAAGGACAAGCGGGTCATCGACAGCAACGACCTCGCCGAGCTCGACTTCCGCACCATGCAGACGACGGGGGCGCCGCAGATGACGGGCTTCAAGGGCGAGCAGCTCTTCACCAGCGCCATCCTGCAGCTCTCCGAGGGCCGCAAGCCCAAGATCCTCTTCACCACCGGCCACGGCGAGCACGCGCTGGACGACCAGAGCGGCCGCGGCCTCTCCGGCGCCCAGCAGCTCCTCGGGCGCGACAACTTCGAGCTGGAGGAGTGGGCCTCGCTCGGCAAGCCCGCCGTGCCGGAGGGCACCGACCTGCTGGTCATCGCCGGGCCCACGGGCAGCTTCGTGCAGCCGGAGCTCGACGCCTTCTCGGCCTATCTCAACGACGGCGGGCGCATGCTCGTGATGCTCGATCCCACCCTGGGGCCGGGGGCCGGCGGCGGCCTGGCGGCCACCGGCCTCGAAGGCTGGCTCGCCCGCTACGGCATCAAGGCGGGCCAGAACATCGTCGTCGATCCCTCCAATCCGCTGCCGTTCTTCGGGCCGGAGACCATCTTCGCCAAGGATTACGGCGACCATCCGGTCACCAAGGCGCTGTCCCAGGCCGGCGCCCCGGTGCTGCTCTCCGTCGTGCGTTCGGTCACGCCGGGGAACGCGCCCGGCATCAAGCTGACCGAGCTGGTGCGCACCTCGCCGGAGGGCTGGGGAGAGACCGACCTCGCCAATCTGAACAAGGTGGCCCGCGATCCGCGCGACGTGGCCGGCCCGGTGGGCCTCGCGGTGGTGGCGGAGAGCGCCGCGACGGCCCCCGGCAAGCGGCCCATGCGCCTGGTGGCCGTCGGCGATTCCGACTTCGCCGCCAACCAGCTCCAGCAGGCCAACGAGGGCAACGCGGTGCTGCTGTCGAACGCCTTCAACTGGCTGGTGGAGCGCGAGGCGCTGCTGGGCATCCCGCCGAAGAAGACGGAGCAGGTCAAGCTCACGCTGACGCGCGACGAGATGCGCCGCATCTACCTGCTGGCGGCGGCGCTGCCGATCCTCGCCGTGGCGCTGGGCACCGCGGTGTTCTTCCGCCGCAGGAGGTAGGGGCGATGAAGCCGCGCACCCTGCTGATCCTGCTGGCGGTCGTCCTCGGCCTCGGCGCGTTCATCTGGTTCTACGAGCGCGAGCTGCCGTCGAGCGAGGAGCGCGCCGCGCAGCAGAAGAAGGTCCTCGAGCTGGAGAAGGAGGATGTGAACGCGGTGACGATCGACTCCAAGGTGGGTACGGTGCACCTGGAGCGTATCCCGGCGGCGAAGAAGGACGACAAGGATAAGAAGGACGGCAAGGACGAGGAGGAAGTCGAGCCCGCGGCCGAGTGGCGGATGACCCGGCCGCTCGCCTCCCGGGCGGACGCCTTCGCCGTGGACCGGCTGCTCGACGAGGTCGCCGGACTGGAGAAGACCCGCACCCTGGAGGACGTCGATCTCAAGGACGTAGGGCTCGACAAGCCGCGCGCCACCCTCCGGCTGGCGACCAAGGAAGGCGAAAAGGTGCTCGCGTTCGGCGCCGAGGTGCCGCCCGGCGGCTCGCTGGTGGCCGGCTTCAAGGGCGACAAGGACGCCTACGTGGTGGGCGATACGATCCTCACCGACCTCGAGAGAGCGCCCGGCGACTGGCGCGACAAGCTGATGTTCCGCGCCGACCGCGAAGCCGTGCGCCGCATCACGTTGACCGGCGCGGCGGCGGGCTCGGTGGTGCTCGTCAAGCGGCCGGCCGGCTTCTGGATGGAAAAGCCCATCGCCGACCGCGCCGACCGCGACCTCGTGGACGGGTTGCTCTCGGACCTCACCGGCCTCACCGCCGAGCGCTTCGTCGAGGGCTCGCGTCCGCTCGCCGAGCTGGGCCTCGCGCCGCCGCGCGACACCGTGGAGGTGGCCTTCCAGGGCGTGACGCCGCCGCTGCGCATCGAGCTCGGGGGAACCGTGACCGGCGAGGCGGCGCCGGAAGGGCAGACGAGCGGCGAGCTGACCTACGCGCGCGAGGGGAACACGGTCTTCGAGGTGCGCACGAAGCTGGCCGAGTCCACCCGGCGCTCTCCCGCCGATTGGCGGGCGCTCCAGCTCTCCGCCTTCGCGGTGCACGACGTCGAGTCGGCCTCGGTGCGCGACGAGCGGACCACGATGCAGCTCACGCGCTCCGGCACGGATTGGAAACGCGGAGGCACGCTCATCTCCTATCTGCCGGTGAGCGATCTGCTCTTCGCCGTCACCGGCGCCCGCGGCTCGCGGCTGCTGACGCCGCAGGAAGTCCAGGCGATGCAGACCGGTCTCGCCAAACCGTTGCTCACCTTCGCCTTCCACACCAAGGACGCCGGGGACGAGACGCTCATCCTCTATCCCGCCGTGAAGGAAGGGGTCCCGGCCCGGGCGAGCGGCCGCGACAGCGTGCTGCTGCTGCCGGCCGAGGCTCTGCGCGAGATCCAGGAGAAGCTGCAGGGGGTGCGGGGGGCGAAGGCGGTGAAGCCGGAGAAGGAATAACTTCGGTCCGGCCCGTGCGCCCGGCGCTCCCGCACCGGGCTACTGAAACGTCGCTTCTCTGAAGCGAA
>DATBGJ010000498.1:0-4926 GCA_036558045.1 Thermoanaerobaculia bacterium | reverse complement strand
CCTGCCCCCCTGTGGGGGCGGCTTTCCCCCTTGCGGGGGCGATTTTCCCCCTCGTGGGGGAGAGCTTCCCCCTCAGGGGGGCAAGCTTCCCCCTCCTGGGGGGAGAGCGCCCCCACGTGGGGGAAACCTTCGTCAACCGAGGAGAGAACCGCCCCTCGCCGGGAGGAAGCTCTCTCCGTGCGGGGGCCAAATCGCCGCTGCCGATCTCGTAGGCCGGCACCCACCCGCCATGCCCTACCACGACGTCCAGCCAGGCGAGACCCTCCTCGGCCTCGCCGCCGCCAATGGCCTCGAGAGCTGGAAGGACATCCTCGACCGGCCGGAGAACGCCGAGCTGAAGAAGAAGCGGACCGATCCCGGCATCCTGAAGGCCGGCGACCGGGTGTTCATCCCCAACAAGGAGATGGGCCACGAGCCCGCCGCCGTGGACGCCAAGCACACCTTCAAGATCGGCCCGCCCAAGGCCTGGCTCCGCCTGGCCGTCAAGGACGCCGACGGCCAGGCCTGCGCCGGCAAGAAGTACGAGCTGAGCGTCGCCGGCAAGACGGCGAGCGGCAACCTCCCCGCCGGCGGCTTGATCAAGCAGGCTGTACCCATCGACACGACCGCGGGCACGCTCACCGTATGGATTGCGCCCTATAGCCAGGTCTGGTCCCTCAAGATCGGCCATATGGATCCTCCCGACGAGCTGAGCGGAGTCCAGGCGCGGCTCAACAACCTGGGCTTCGATTGCGGCGAGCCGGACGGCGCCGAGACCGAGGATACGCAGAACGCCATCCGCGCCTTCCAGGTCCGCCTCGGGCTCGAGGCCACCGGCGCGGTCGACGACGCCCTGCGGCAAAAGATCCTCTCCTTCTACGATCCCGATCAGGACGAGACGGCGCAGCAGGTGGAGCCGGAGATCGCGGAAGAGGCGGAAGAGGAGAGCGAAGCGACCGCCGGAGCGGGGGACGAGGCTCAGCAGGAGGACGCCGAGGAGGAAGACGATCCCGTGCCCACGCCGCTGACCGCCCACGTCCAGCTCTGCGAGACCCAGGACAAGGGCGGCGACAAGCTGCGCACCCGCTCGTGGATCAAGGTCAAGCTCGTGGGCGAGGACAGTGCGCCGATCCCCAACCAAAACTACGAGATCAAGCTGCCGGGCGGCAAGCTGCTGACGGGGACCCTGAACGAGAAAGGGAGCGTCCGCCTGGACGGCATCCCGCCCGGCGCCTGCGAGGTCTCGTTCCCCGATCTCGACAAGGACGCCTGGGTGCGCATGAAATCCCAGGCGCAGAGCGGGCAGCCGGCCGCGGAGGAGACGAAGGCGGCGTGAGAATGCCGGGGAGATCCAGAGGCGCCTTGGTTTCGCACGGTCCTGCGCCTCGGCTTCTGAGCACCCATGTATCTCGATTCTGATGACATCGCCCAGGCCCGCGAAGCGGAACGCACCGTCCGCGAATCCTACGACCGGGTCCCCTATCCCAGCTCGTCGCAGCACCGCACGCATCCGGACCATCTGGCGACGCTGGCGCTGCTGCACGGCCTGGAGCCCGCGCCGCCCGCGCGCTGCCGCGTGCTCGAGCTGGGCTGCGCCGACGGCGGCAACCTCCTCCCCATGGCCATCGAGACGCCGGAGAGCCGGTTCCTCGGCATCGACCTCTCGCCGCGCCAGATCGCGTCCGGGCAGGCGTTCGCGGCCGCGCTGGGCGTCGCCAATCTGGAGCTGCGGGCGGCGAGCATCCTCGACGTGGAGGCCTCCTGGGGCCTCTTCGACTACGTGATCTGCCACGGCGTCTTCTCGTGGGTGGCGCCGGCGATCCAGGAGAAGATCCTCGCCGTCTGCCGGCAGAACCTGGCGCCGCACGGCGTCGCCTACGTGAGCTACAACACCTTCCCCGGCTGGCACCTGCGCCGCATGGTGCGCGACATGGTGCTCTACCACACCCGCGGTATCGACGCTCCCGCGGAACGCACCGCGCGCGCCATGGAGCTGGTGCGCTTCCTCGCCGAGAGCACCTGGGGCGAAGAGGACGCCCACGCGATCTTCCTGCGCTCGCTGCGCGAACATTTCGAGGAGTACCGGGACCGGCCGAGCTACCTCGTCCACGAGTACCTGGAGGAGACCAACGCGCCGCTCTACTTCCACGAATTCGCCGCGCGCGCCGCCGGCCACGGATTGCAGTACCTCTCCGAGGCCGATCCTCACCTGATGGAGATCGGCAATCTTCCCGCGCCGGTGGCCGAGCGCCTGCGGAGCTTCGCCTCGGAGCGCATCGAGCTGGAGCAGTACCTGGACTTCGTGCTCAACCGCACCTTCCGGCGCACCCTGCTCTGCCACGCGGGCGTGCCGCTCGACCGCGCCGCGCCGCTCGCGAGCCTGCGCCGCCTCCACGCCGCCTCGGCGGCGCGGTCGGACTCGGCGGCGCCCGATCTGCGCTCCGGCATCGGCGAGAGCTTCCGCGCCGAGCGCGGGACGGCCTTCTCGACGAGCCACGCGCTGGCCAAGGCGGTGCTCGTCGTGCTCGCCGGCGTCTGGCCGCGGGCCCTGGCCTTCGGCGAGCTGCTGGCGGAGGCGCAAGGGCGGCTCGCCGCGGCCGGGGAAGGTGAGACCGGCGGCGAGGAGGTGCTGGCGGACCTGCTCGACTCGCTCTACTGGAGCGGCATCGTCGAGCTCCACCTGCTGCCGCCCGTCTGCACCGAGACGGCGGGCGTCTTCCCGCACGCCGCGCCGCTCGCCCGCCGGCAGGCCGCGGCGGGGGTCCTCGTCACCAGCCAGCGCCGCAAGGTGCTCAAGCTGGACGATCCCGTGGCGCGAGTCCTCCTCGCCCACCTCGACGGCAGCCGCGACCGCGCGGCGCTCGTCCGCCTGCTCGAGCGCGACGTGCGCGAAGGCAGGCTCGACGTCGCCTTCGAAGGCGCGCCCCTACGGGACTCCGAACGGCTGCCGAGCGTCCTCGCCTCGCTCGTCGAGCATCACCTGCGGAAGCTCGCCGAGCATGCGTTGCTGGTCGGGTGAAAGGGGAGCGAAGTACACTGTCCGTGATACAGGGATTTGCGATGACGACCGCACGACTTGACGTCAAGAGCGAAGCGGAGCGGAAGCGTCTCGCGGAAGAGAAGAACGAGCAGCCTTCGGCGTACGAACGGTTGCGGCCCTTCATCGGGATCGTCGACGAGGGAGATCCGCGGCTCTCGGAGGACACCGGGAAGCGGTTCCGCGAGATCCTGGAGACCCGGCAGGGTGCGCGCCGTTCTGGTTGATACCGGTCCTTTGGTCGCCCTGCTGAAGCGCAAGGACGATCACCATCGCGCCTATGGGCCGGTGAGTCTCACTTCGGCACCGCCAGAGCGGCGCAGGAATCACAGGGCGTCATGTATCTCTCGTTGGCCGTATGTGAGCTGTCAATCCTGTGGCGGGTCACGATGTGCTTGGTCGTCCACCAGAAGCAGGCGTAGCCGGTGACTTTCCATCCCGGCCAAGTGCTACTGAGCCGGTAGAGAGCCTTGGGCTCGCCGCAGGGCGTCCCACGCCTCTTCAAGGGTCTGAAGTAGATCTCCCAGTGCCAGAAGGGACGAAACTCGGCGTGATAGCCGCCCCGCCAGTGCTGGTAACCCAGCAGCGCGTTGAAGATCTGCTGACCCTTCAGGAAACCTCCGGAAGGCGAGACGATCAGTCCGGTGCCGTTGTGCTCGTCCGCTTTCTCCACCGCCAGCACGGTGATGGCGACCTCATGGTCGTCCATTGGGCAACGGGTCCGCAGAATCTCCTTGATCAGCTCGGCCGCGGCGATCAACTGGATATCTGGCGCAGGGAAGTTACCCAACTTGGCGTTGGAGTAGGCGTGGACAACCTGCTCTTCGTACATGGAACTCTCCTTAGTGCTGGTGTAACCCCATCAATGAGGCCTCCAAACGAGAGTCCTGTGGCCCTCGCCGGAATGGGGTGCGCCATCGGCTTCCGCGGTTCTCGTTTCGATGGGAGCTGCGGCGAAGCAGTTTTCGTGAGGCTCCTGGAAGGGAACGTCCGCAAGGGTGGGCTCGATGGCGCTTTCGAAGGCAAGCCCCGCCGCGAAGCCGAGCGCCTTCCAGTTGTCCTCCAGGCGCTGGTCGAACACCACCGGCGGAAATTCGCCGAGCACGGCGGGCTCGCCGGCGGCGGGCTCGATGCGGAGCAGGGCCGCCTTGACCCGGCGCACGTACTCCCGCGTCTCGCGGAACGGCGGGATGCCGCCATGCTCGTCCACGGCGCCCTCGCCGGCGTTGTAGGCGGCGAGGGCAAAGTCGAGGTTGCCACCGTAGCGGTCGAGCAGCCACGCCAGATACGCGGTGCCGGCTGCGAGATTGTGCTCCGGCTCGAGCAGGCGGTCGCCGCGGAAGCCGAAACGCCGGGCGGTCGCGGGGAGGACCTGCAGCAGGCCGCGGGCTCCCTTGCGGGACACCGCGGCGGGATTGAAGCCGGACTCGACGCGCGCCACGGCTTCGACGAGCGACGGCGAGAGGGCGTGCCGGACGGCGGCGTCGCGGATGAGGGAGCCATAGGAGGCGACGCGGACCGCAGCGGGCCAGAGCGGAGCGCTCCAGGCGGGGACCGACCGGCGCGCGGCCGGCCGCGGTGACCGCGCCGCGGGACGGGGCACCGCCGGTTGCACCACCTCGTTACGCCGGAGCAACAGGGGCTCCTCGACAGGCGCGCTTTCCACAGCCGGGGCCTCGGCGGCTGCAGCGGCTATGACAGGGACTGCCGCCTGCGATGCCGGCGTGAATCCATGGGCGCCCACGAGCCAGCCGGCGGCAAAGAGGAGCGCCAGCACGGTGGCCAGACCGGCCAGCGCGATCCGGGCCACGGTCCTTTCGATTCGCCATTGGAGAGTCATCGCCATCGCCGGCTCATTGGCTTATCGGCTTGGTTGTCGCGATCTTGGAGCTCAGCGTACCTCGATGGTG
>DATBGJ010000497.1:0-7662 GCA_036558045.1 Thermoanaerobaculia bacterium | reverse complement strand
TTTCGGCTCCTCCGGGGTCTATCAGAACAGGGCGCGGATGGATCCGCCCTGGGAGGAGTCGGTGGGCGTTGCCACGGTCTATCCTGCCGTTCACCACGACGTAGCGCTCGACGTCGAGCTCGTCGAGCGCCATCGCTGCGGCGATCTGCAGGCGTTCGACGAGGTCTACGCGCGCTTCGCGGAGATGGTCTACAACCTCGCCGTCCGCCTGTCCGGAAACCGCGACGAGGCCGCCGACCTCACCCAGGAGATCTTCCTGCGCATCTACCGCCACCTGGGCAGCTTCGGCGGACGTTCGACGCTCAAGACCGGGGTGTTCCGCATCGCCGTCAACCACTGCCGCGACCGCCTGTCGCGCCACGTGTCGCCGATGCAGTCGATCGACGACGGCGCCGAGGAGGAGGGCGTGACGATCGCCGATCCCTCCCGCGGGCCGGAGGAGCTGGCGGTGGCCGCCGACGAAGGCCGCCGGGTCACGGCAGGCCTCGCCCGGCTGCCGCAGGTGTTTCGTGAAGCGGTGGTCCTGCGGGACCTGGAAGGGTTATCCTATGAGGAGATTGCTGAAGTGCTGGGGGTGAGGGTGGGAACCGTCCGCTCGCGCATCGCGCGCGGAAGGGAGCAACTCCGGCTGCTTCTGGAGAGAGAGCTATGAACCGTCATCTTACGACTGAGCAGCTTTCGGCCTATCTCGACGCGGAGCTCGGGCTGGCCGAAATGCGGCAGCTCGAAGCTCATTGCGCGGCCTGCGCCGAGTGCGGCGCGCGTCTCGCTTCCCTGCGGCGCGTCGTCGCCGGCCTCGGCCGCGTCGAGCGCGCGGCGCCGCCGCCGGCGCTGCGGCAGCAGATCCGCAGCCAGGTGATGGAGGAGGTCCCGGCGCGCGGCCTGCGCGGCGCGCTGGCGGCGCTCCGTCTCCTGGCCTTTCCTCCCGGACCCGTTCTGCGGACGGCGTCGGCGATGGGACTGGCCCTGGTGGTCGGCCTCTTCGGCGTCAACTACATCTTCGCCCCCGATCCCGTGCCGCGGCATCCGCCGACGATCGGCCAGGAGGTGGTGACGGTCGAGCCCGGGGCGTCGCTCTCCACGCTGCTGACCACCAGCGAGGTGGCCGGCCGCGAGTTCATCTGGACGGAGAGCGGCTGGGTGCAGCGCGGGCTCGAGTGGGAGACACCCGCCGCTTACGTGGACGCCCGCAGCCCGCGGGGACGGGAGCTGCTCACCAAGTACTCGGACCTCGAGTTCCTGCTCGCCGACGGCTCGCCGGTCGTCCTGCGCTACAAGCTGCAGACGGTGGAGATCCGCAATACCTCCTCGGGCCGCGTCCTCGGCTTCGAGGCCCAGCCGCGGGATGGGCGCCGCCACGGGCGGACGGTGGCGGCGTGAAATTCGCCGGGTGCCCTGCGAAGCCCTCACTCCCCTGACCCCTCTCCCAGAGGGAGAGAGGGGAACAAAGCCAAGAAAAGAAACCAACTTAGCCTTAGTTTCTCCGTATTTCTCCCTCCTCTCCCTGTGGGAGAGGGGGGCCGGGGAGGTGAGGGCTTCGGAGGGCAAACCGTCTACAATCCCCGCCGTGCGATCGATCCGCCGTCTGTCTCTCCCGGTCCTCGCGCTCCTCTGCCTCTTCGCCGCGCCGCCGGCTCCGGCCGAACCCGATCTGGCGGCGCACGCCAGGGCCGTCCTCGCGCAGACCTCCGGCACGCTGCGCCTCCCGGGTCTGCAGCGGCCGGTCACCGTGCTGCGCGATCCCTGGGGCGTCGCGCACATCTTCGCCGAGACCCAGGACGACCTCTTCTTCGCCCAGGGATTCGTCGCCGCGCAGGACCGGCTATGGCAGATGGAGATCTGGCGCCGGACGGGCGAGGGCCGGCTCGCCGAGCTGCTCGGCCCCGCCGCCGTGGACCGCGACCGCTTCGCGCGCCTGCTCCGCTACCGCGGCGATCTGGAAGCCGAGTACGCGAGCTACGCTCCCGACGCCAAGAGCATCCTCGAAGCGTTCGTCCGCGGCATCAACGCCTTCATCGACTCGCATTACGATCGCCTGCCGATCGAGTTCCAGCTCGCCGGCGTTCAGCCTGAGCCGTGGACGCCGGAGTCCTGCCTCTCCCGCCTGGCCGCCTGGGGCATGACGGGCAATGCCTTCCGTGAAGCCACACGGGCGAAGCTCGGCGTCGAGCTGGGGTGGAAGCTGGCGGACGAGCTGCTGCCGACGGACCCTCCGCGCACGCTGGAGAGCCAGCCGCGCGTCGGCCTCGAAGGCGTCGACGAGAAGATCCTGACGCTCCCCCTGGCCGCCGGCGCGCCGCTCAGCTTTCAGGACAAGGCGCGGGACGGCAGCAACAACTGGGTGGTGGACGGCGCCCTCTCCGCGACCGGCCGGCCGCTCCTCGCCAACGATCCGCACCGGGCGCTCACCGTGCCGAGCCTGCGCTACCTCGTCCATCTCGTGGGTCCCGGCTGGAACGTCATCGGCGCCGGCGAGCCCGCGTTGCCCGGCGTCGCCGCCGGCCACAACGACCGCGTAGGCTTCGGCTTCACCATCGTCGGCATCGATCAACAGGACGTCTATGTCGAGGAGACCAATCCCAGGAATCCGGACCAGGTGCGCTTCCAGGGACGCTGGCGGCCGATGCGCATCGAGCGCGAGCGGATCGCCGTCAAGGGCGGCGCGCCGGTCGAGGCCGTGTTGAAGCTCACGCAGCACGGCCCGGTGATCCATGAAGACCGGCAGCGCCACCGCGCCTACGTCCTGCGCTGGGTGGGCAGCGAGCCCGGCACGGCCGGCTATCTCGCTTCCCTGTCGCTCGACCGGGCGCGGAGCTGGCCGGAGTTCCGGCGCGCCCTGGAGCGCTGGAAGGTGCCCTCGGAGAACCTTCTCTACGCCGACGTCGAGGGGAACATCGGCTGGCAGGTGGCCGGGCTCACGCCGTTGCGCAAGGGGTGGTCGGGGCTGCTGCCGGTGCCCGGCGCGCAGGGGACGTACGAGTGGCAGGGCTTCCTGCCCGCCGCCGAGCTGCCCTCGGCCTTCAACCCCGCGCGGCACTACATCGCCACCGCCAACCACAACATCCTGCCTGCCGACTACCCTCACGAGCTGGGATTCGATTGGGCGCCGCCGGCCCGCTTCCGGCGTCTGGTGGAGGTGCTCGGCGGCGCCGGCGGCCATAAATTCGACGTCGCGGACTTCCAACGCCTGCAGTACGACGAGGTCTCGTTGCCGGCCCGCGACCTCGTGCGCCTGCTCGCGGAGACCAAAGGGGCGGGTGAGGATCTGCTCCCATGGATGAAGCGGTTGACGGATTGGGACGCCACCGTCGGCCGGGACTCCGCTGCCGCGGTGCTGTACGAGATCTGGATGTCGAAGCTCGCCACGGCCATCTTCAAGCCGTGGGTGCCGGAGAAGTGGCTGCCCGTCGTGGCCGGCGGCAGCGAGAGGACGGTCGAGCTGCTGCGCGACCCCTCGCCGCGCTGGTTCGGCAAGGACCCGCGCGGCGGCCGCGACGCCGTGATGCTGAAGAGCCTGGAGGAGGCGGTGGCGGAGGCCAAGGCGAAGCTCGGGCCCGATCCCGCCGCGTGGCGCTGGGGCGCGCTGCACAAGCTGGCGCTCCAACACGTCCTCGCCGGCGGAGAGGAACGGCAGGCTCTCTTCGCTCTTCCCACCGTCGAGCGCGGCGGCGACGGCGATACCCTCAATGCGGGGGACGGCCCCGGCTTCGACGTCACCCACGGAGCCTCCTTCCGCGAGGTCCTCGACGTGGCGGACTGGGATCGTTCGGTCGCCACCAGCGTGCCGGGGCAGTCCGGCCAGCCGGGAAGCCCGCACTACGGCGACTTGCTGCCGCTGTGGGCCGAGGGACGGTACTTTCCGCTGCTCTTCAGCCGCGAGAAGATCGAGTCGGCGGCCACGGAGCGGCTGGTGCTGGAGCCCCTCGCTCCTTAGACGCCTGGGCCACGGAGACCTCGTGGCATATCATTGACCTATGGGTGATCTGTCCTTCGTCTGGGACTACGACATCGATGAGCCGACCTTTCAGGCTCTACTGGAGGGGCGGACGACTCTCGGCGCGTTGGATCGGGATTGGGCCGCGGTGCGGTTGATCGAGTACGCGCCATATCGTGAGATCATTCGCCGTCTCGGGTTCCGTCGGATTGTCGAAGGTTGGCCTTCCTGGCGTCCGCGGATCCGCTCGCAGAGCCGGCGGCGCGGGTTCGATTTCCTAGCTGAGTGGCTGCCAAAGAATCATCCTGAGCTTTTGCGCGACGACCGGGATCCTCCTCGATCCCATGGATAAAGCGCACTACTTCGATCGGCTTTACCCTCTTCAAGACGAAGCGCTAAAGGTCCTGAGTGAGGTGGAGACTGGCCTTTACCTGACCGGCGGGACAGCCGCTTCCCGCGGGTACCTTCACCATCGCTTCTCGGACGATCTGGATTTTTTCGCGAACGACGCCCCGGAGTTTCTGCTCTGGACGGAGCGCCTGATTCAGGCTTTGTCCGCTCGAAGCGACTGGTCCCTTCAGGTCCTATTGAGGGAGCAACGGTTCGTTCGACTAAACGTGGTCAGCGAGACGACCCAGCTCAAAATTGAAATGGTGAACGATGTGCCAGCACGCGTCGGACAGATCACCATGCACCCTGTTCTCGGAAGATTGGATAGCGCCGAGAATATCCTTGCGAACAAGGTGAGCGCCCTGATCGATCGGGAGGAACCGAAAGATTTCGCCGACATCTGGGGGTTCTGCGGCCGGCTCGGGTTGCCCCTGACGTCGGCCTTGGAGGGAGCGCAGAGCAAGGCTGCCGGAATCTTCCCTGCGGACGTGGCAAGGCTGCTATGCACGGCGGAGCTTAGCGATTGGCAACTGGTCCGCTGGATCGAGGCGCCGGACGCCGAACAGTACCTCGCCGATCTTCGGCAACTCGGAGAAGAGCTCATCCTGCCCTGAAGAGGGGGAGATCACATGCAAACGGATCCGTCCAGGTCTCATAGCCGCCGCCGCTTGTTCTACGGCGTCCTCTTCCTCCTCGTTCTTTCGGCGGTCGCGATGGTCGCCCTGCCGATCTGGCTGATCCGGCCGTTCGCGCCGCAGACGCCGAGCGGGATCGCCGTCGCCTATGGGCTGCGCCGATGGGCGCCCGCGGTGACGGTCCTCTTCCTGGCGGTGGGTCTCGGCCTCGCCGTGATGCTCTGGCGCGGCGCTCGATGGTGGAGCCGTGCGCTGGCGGTGCTCGGGCTCGTGGTTCTGGGCGCCGCGGCTTGGCGGGCGCCCAAGAACGAGCTCATGTTCGAGGGCATGTTCGCGCCGATGGCGAAGACCGCCTCCGCCCCGGCCGCCGAGGCGCGCTGGGTCGAGGACAAGGATCCGGTGCTGGCCCTCAGCCTCAACGGCGATGACGCCGCCTATCCGGTGCGCCAAGTGGCCTATCACCACATCGTGCACGACGTGGTCGGCGGCGTGCCGGTGGCCGTCACCTACTGAACGCTCTGTCACACCGGTCTGGTGTGGAGAGCTGAGATCGACGGGCGGAGGCTGCGCTTCCACCTCACGGGCATCAACAACCAGAACTTCTTGATGCACGACGAGCAGACGGGGTCCTGGTGGCAGCAGGTGACGGGCGAGGCAATACATGGCCCCCTGCAGGGCAAGCGCCTCGAGCTCGTCTTCTCCGACGAGGTCTCCTTCGGCCTCTGGCGGCGTGAGCATCCGCGCGGCCGGGTGCTGCGCCCGCAGGAGGGCGCCCCCTGGCGGGAGTTCTCACGGGATTGGGAGGCGGACACGGCGAAGCTGCCGGTCGTAGTCCCGGCGCGGGTCGGCGATCCGCTGCCGCCGCGCGAGCTGGTGGTCGGCGTCCGCCTGCAGAACGCCGCCAAGGCCTATCCCTTCACCGCGCTGCAGCGCCAGAGCCCGGTCCTCGATATCGTGGGCGGAGTCCCTGTCGTGCTCGTCGTGGGGGAGGACGGCCGCTCGGTGCGAGCCTTCGAAAGGCGCGTCGACGGCCGCGAGCTCAACCTCTTCGCCAAGGCCGGCCCGCCGCCCCTGCGCCTCCTCGACGCCGGGACCGGCAGCGAATGGAGCTTCGCGGGCGAGGCGGTAAACGGGCCCCTGGTCGGAAAGAGGCTGCCGCGGGTCTACGCGCTGAAGGATTACTGGTTCGACTGGCGGCTCTACAATCCGCAGACCGCGGTGTACAAGCTGGGCGCGCGGTGAAACGCCGGCGGGCCGAGGCCCGCCGGCGGCGAGGTCAAGGCTTGGGCTTGGCCGGGAACAATCCGGCGGCGAGGGTGGCGGGATCGCCGATTTGAGGCGTCGAGTTGGACATCGCGCCCGCGTTGTACTGCTGGACCTCAAACAGAGAGATGAAGCCGTCCGCGACGGTATCTGACGCCACCGGCGCACCGCAGACGTCCTGGCGCCGCAGGGCGTTTGGTTGCGTGTAGTTGAACTCCGCCTGGACGATGCCGTTGCAGGTCGAGGGCGCATCGTAGGAGTTCTCAGCGCAGGTCGAAGAGGCCAGGACGACCGTCTTTTCACCGGCGTTGCCGAACTCGTCCAGCAGGCCTCCCGAATGGCAGGTCATGATCGAGACGCTCCGCTTCTTGTAGCGGCTCACGGTGTCGATGTAGCTCTTGAGCTCGTCGTCGGTGACGAATTCACCGGTGTTGCTGATCGACATGCTGAGGTCGCACTGTCCGGGGCCCGAGCCGCCGCCGTGGCCCATCCACCAGACGTAGAGGTAGCCGGGCTTCCTCATCTTCTGGTTCACGGTGGTGAAGACGCTCTGGACGTTGGCCTTGTTGACAGGCATGTCGGTGATCGAATGGCCGAAGAGAGCGGTGGAGTCGAATTCCGCGTGCGCCGTCGCGAAGTCGTTGCCGTCGCCATACAGGACGTAGATCCGCTTGTCCTTGAAGCCGCTCTCGCGCAGCATGCGGTACTGCAGGACGAGGTCGTACCACCACTCGGAGTGGATGGAAGCGTCGTCCATGGACACCTGGTTGGTGCTGATCAGCACCGCGTACTTGGGGGTGCAGGCTGACAGGGCCAGCAGGCAGAGCACCGCCAGCCCCGTCTTTATCCATAGCGATTGAGCTCGCATGATTCTGCTCCTTGCTCACCGGTAAGTGGGTTTTTGCGGCGGCTTCCGGGCCTCGACGGGCAGGAAGCGGGTGGCCCGTTTCGCGGTCGCGTCCAACGCCCAGAGGAACTGGCCGTCGAAGAAGAGACCGCTCGGGTCCCTGCCGTCGGTCGGCCGCAGGAAGCGACGCGAGCGCACGACGGCGCTCTCCTCCGACGCCAAGTCCCGTTGATCGACGAGCGGCGGGTGACGCTCACCGTTGAAGCTGAGGCTCCAGAGGCGGCCGGAGTCGACGGCGAGGCCCCGCGGGTCGCAGTCGGCGAACAGGCTGCGCAGGATCTCTCCGGAATTCGAGTCGATCTGGTTGAAGGAACTCGAGAAGCCGGCGGCGATCGCCGTCCACAGATGCTGGCCATCCCAGGCCAGGGCCTCGATGGAGCGATATCCCTTTTCCGGCGGCACTTGCACCGGCAGGGTCTTCACCCGCTGGCCGCTGGCGGCATCGAATCCGTGGATCTGCCTGGCCGCCGGGTCGGCGGTCCAGAGCAGGGTGCCGTCGAAGGCGAGCCCCTTGGGCGCCTGTAGACCGAGCT
>DATBGJ010000496.1:0-4172 GCA_036558045.1 Thermoanaerobaculia bacterium | reverse complement strand
GGCGCGCGCCACGTTGGTCAGCTTGAGCTCCGACTCCTTGGAGGTCGCCGCGGCCATGCTGCCCTCGATGATGTTCTGTTTGCCGGACCGCGCCGCCTGGATCATCTGGTCATGGGTGCGGCTGCGCCGGTCGACGAAGTGATCGCAGAAGTAGACCGTGGCGTCGTAGACGATCTCCGCTCTCTGGTATGAGAGAAGTTTCTTGTAGCCGCCGTGGGGCGGAATGAACCTTGGGCTCATGGCTTTTGAGGTCAAGGGACCCGAGGGACAGCAGGGACCGGAGGGACATCAAGAATGATGCCTGTCGTCTCTGTTGTCTCTTCCGTCCCTTTTTCCTTAGGCCGAAGATACCGAAGAAATCGCCGCGACTCCAGGGGGCCCAACGTCGCGTCGCCGATTTCCTGCGGTAGAGTCCGCCTCATGCGCAGACTCCTCGCCCTCCTCGCCCTCGCCGCCGCCGTCCCCGCCGCCGCGCAACCCCACCCCTTCACGGCCCGCGACCTGCAGGGCATGGACCGCATCACGGAGCCCCAGCCTTCGCCGCAGGGTGACCGGGTGGCCTTCGTCGTCCGCACCACGGACTTCGAGGCCAACCGGGGCCGCACCGACCTCTGGCTGGTCAACGTCGACGGCAGCGGTCTGACCCGCCTGACGAGCGATCCCTCTGCGGACACCAACCCGCGCTGGGCGCCGGACGGCAAGAGCCTCTACTTCCTCTCCAGCCGTTCCGGATCGAGCCAGGTCTGGCGGCTGTCCGCCAGCGGCGGCGATGCGGTCCAGGTGACCAACCTCCCTCTCGACGTGGCGAACCTGACGGTGTCGCCCGACGGCTCGCGGCTCGCCTTCAGCCTCGAAGTCTTCCCCGACTGCCCGACGATCGCCTGCACCAGGGAGCGCCTGGACGCGCAGGAGAAGAGCAAGGCCTCCGGGCGGCTGTACCCGGACGGCGTCGGCTTCTTCCGCCACTGGGACACCTGGCTGGACGGGCGGCGCAACCATCTGTTCACCATGCCGGTGGCGGGCGGCGAGCCGGTGGACCTCTCCCGCGGCATGAACGCCGACGTGCCCTCCCGCCCCTTCGGCGGCACCGAGGAATTCACCTTCTCGCCGGACGGCCGCACGGTGGTCTTCGCCGCCCGCATGGCCGGCCGCGGGGAGCCCTGGTCCACCAACTTCGACCTCTATTCGGTGCCCGCCGACGGCTCGCAGCCGCCGCAGAACCTCACGGAAGCCAACCCCGCCTGGGACACCCAGCCCGTCTTCTCGCCGGACGGCAGGACGCTGGCCTATCTGGCGATGTCCCGGCCGGGATTCGAGGCCGACCGCTTCCGCATCAAGCTGCGCGATCTCACCACCGGCCGCGAGCGGGTGATCGCCGAGGAGTGGGACCGCTCTCCCAACGAGGTCCTCTTCTCGCGCGACGGCAGCACCCTCTACGGCACCGCGGCCGACGTCGGCCAGAACCCCCTCTTCGCCATCGACGTGGCGACCGGCAAGGTGACGAAGCTGGTGGGCGACGGGCACGTGCGCGAGCCGAAGCTGGCCGGCGACCGGCTCGTCTTCGGCCGCGACACGCTGCGCTCGCCGGTCGAGCTGTACACCGCCGGGCGCGACGGCGCGGGTGTCAACCAGATCACCCACGTCAACCAGGAGAAGGTCGCCTCGGCGCTCATGGGCGACTCCGAGCAGTTCCATTTCACCGGCGCCAATGGCGATACCGTCTACGGCTGGGTGACGAAACCGGTGGGCTTCCAGCCGGGCCGCAAGTATCCGCTCGCCTTCCTCATCCACGGCGGCCCTCAGAGCTCGTTCAACAACGAGTTCCACTACCGGTGGAATCCGCAGGCCTACGCCGGCGCGGGCTACGCCGTGGTGACCGTGGACTTCCATGGCTCGACCGGCTACGGGCAGGCCTTCACCGACGCCATCAGCAGGGACTGGGGCGGCAAGCCGCTGGTCGATCTGCAGAAGGGCCTGGAGGCGGCGCTGCAGAAGTATCCCTGGATCGACGGCGAGCGCGCCTGCGCCCTCGGCGCCTCCTACGGCGGCTTCATGACCAACTGGATCGCCGGCAACTGGCCCGACCGCTTCAAGTGCCTGGTGACGCACGACGGCACCTTCGATCAGCGGATGATGTATTACGGCACGGAGGAGCTGTGGTTTCCGGAGTGGGAGCAGGGAGGACCTTACTGGCAGTCCGCCGAGATCCATGAAAAATACAATCCGGTGCGGTTCGTCGAGCGCTGGAAGACGCCGATGCTGGTCGTCCACGGCGGGCTGGATTATCGGATTCCCGACACGCAGGGGATCGCCGCCTTCACGGCCCTGCAACGGCGCGGCATTCCAAGCCAGTTCCTCTACTTCCCGGACGAGAACCATTGGGTGCTGAAGCCCGCCAACAGCATCCTCTGGCACGAGACCGTGCTGGGCTGGCTGGACCGCTGGTTGAAGCCTGGCGCGGCTGCCTCTTCGCAGTAGCGTTCTTTCTCAATCATCAGTAGGTTTTTCTACTGATTTTGATTCTCTTTTGCTTGCGCATTGTGGCGAGAATTCCGAGCAGGGACGAAAATCGGACTTGCCCCGGAAACTCGAGGATTTTTGTCCCGATTTTGTCCCGAAAAGAGGGCCAGCGGAAACGTTGGTAATAGAGAGAGCCGAAATGGATGGGCCGTTCCGGTCACCTTGAGGTAAAGGGGAATCGCCGGTCCGTCGCCGGCCTCAGAAGGGGTTCGAGGGGATGCCTTACGGTTCCACCATACCCATGCCCGGCGTTCTGCGGTTGCGCACCCTGCACCCGCTGATCGAGGGTGACGGCTCCTGCAGCCTGGTCTACGACCTGGAGCGGGCGGCGGTGGTGGAGGTGCCGGAGGAGCTGCAGTTCTACATCGCGACGGCCCTGGAGACGGGCGACCTGGACGAGGCGTTGCTCGCCTGGCTGGTCAACGAAGATCTGCTGACCGACGAAGGGGGCGTCGGGACCGGCGCCGCCGGCCCTCCGGAGGCCGCGGCCTGGTGGCATCCCGGCGCCCCGTACCGCGTCGACGACGAGCTGCACGCCCGCATCGATCAGGTGCGGGAGGCGGCGGCGCTCGAGGTCGTCCGCTTCGCCTTCGGCCGGAGCTTCAACGTCAGCCGCGTCAAGCTGCACCTCAACTGGGACGGCTACTATCCGGGCAACCGCCTGCTCGAGCGGATCGTCGTCGAAGCCTCCCGGCTCGCCGCGTCGCAGCACCTGGAGGTCGCCTTCGAGCTGACTCTCGACGCCGCCGAGGTGACGCCGGCGCGCGCGGCTTTTCTCGCCGCCTCCACGTTCGAGGTGCGGCTGCGCTGCGGCAGCTTTCCCGCTGGCGTGCGCGGCGCCGCGGCGCCGCGCTGGGAAGCCGAGCCGCTGGTGCATCTGCTGCGGGAGAGCCTGCGCGACCGCCTGACCGTCCACTGCGTGCTGGACCGCGGCCGGCTGCTCGATCTGTGGGAGTGGGCGAAGCGTACGGGCATCCGCCATCTGGACGCCACCCTCGTCGAAGACTCGGCGATCGGCGACGGCTCGCAGCAGCCCGGACGCCGCCTCGAGCTGCGCAACGACCTGCTGGCGGTCTGCGACGAGATGGCGGACGAGCTCGCCGCCCAGCGCCTGCCGATCGACTACCGGCCCTTGACGCGCATCGTCGATCGCCTGATGCGCAGCGAGTGTCTGGACCGCGCCGTCGGCGACCGCGGCGTCCTCGCCGGGCTGGTGCCGGTGGTCGATTCCTATCCCCGTTCGGTCCTGGAGACCTTCGACCTGCCTTCGCTGGCCCGCTCGTTCGACGCCGGAGAGATCACCGGCGCCACGCTGGAAACCGGGGAAACCGAGGTCCCCTGTCCGGGGTGCTGGGCCCGGCACCTGTGCAGCCACAGCATCTTCGCGGCTTCGGCGGTGGACGGCGAGGAGGCGCGGGAGATCTCGGAGGATAGCTGCTCGCTGTGGAAGGTGGAGGTCGAGGTGGCGCTCCGCTTCTACCATCGCCTGGCCCACACGGATCCTTTGCAGGTGCGCCGGTTCTTCGAAGGCGCTACGCGCGAGCCCGCTCAGGGGCTCGGCGAGGAGCTTGGACCCCAGAGGTTGCCGTTTTGAGCCCTCAAACGCGGCACCTCGTACAATCTCCCCTCGGGTAGAGGCGTCCCCCCTCCGG
>DATBGJ010000495.1:0-4265 GCA_036558045.1 Thermoanaerobaculia bacterium | reverse complement strand
GTTCTCGTTGAACGACGTGTTGAGCACCATGGGCACGTGCGTACGGCGCTCGAAGGCGGAGATCAGTTTCCAATAGCGAAGGTTCGACTCCTTGGATACCGTCTGGAGCCGGCCCGTGCCGTCCACATGCGTTATGGCGGGAACGAGCGGCCGTTTCTCCGATCGAATCGGGTAAACCTTGATCATGAAGGGATCGGGATACTCGATGGTGAACCACTCACCCGTATGCTCCTTCAGCACGGATGGCGCGAACGGCCGGAAGGACTCGCGGCGCTTGATTTTCGAGTTCAGAATGTCCTTCATGTCCGCCCGGCGCGGATCGGCGAGGATCGAGCGATTGCCCAGGGCGCGGGGGCCCCACTCGGAACGTCCTTGATACCAGCCGACCACCTCACCTCGGGCGATCGCTTCGGCGGTCTCCTCGGCTAGACGGTCCTCGTCGAGAACGGTCTCGATTTGGACCTCCCCGAAGGCGCCGTCCTTTCCCTTCGATCCGGAGATTGCCGCTGCGATGGCCGTGCGGATCTCTCGCTCTTCGTAGGCGGGTCCCCAATAGGAGTGCTCCATGACGAAGCCGTTTCGCGGCGCTCCGAGCACCGCATGATGGACATATAGAGCAGCCCCCAAAGACGTGCCGGCGTCGCCGGCCGCAGCCTGGATGAAGACGTCCGCCACGTCAGTACGCGCGAAGAGCTTGCCGTTGGCGAGGGAGTTCATCGCGCAGCCTCCCGCAAGGGCCAGCCGCTGCAGACCGGTGCGCCGCTGAAGGGCGCGCACCAGGGCGAAGAAACGCTCTTCGTAGACCGCCTGGAGCGAGGCGGCGAGATCTTTATGGCGCTGCGTCAGCTCCTCCCCGGGCCGGCGGGCGGGGCCCAGCAGCTCCTCCAGCGCCGGCATGTAAATCGTGCCGAGTTCCGGCGCGCCATCTTCCCAAGTCATGTCCACGCCTTCCGAGAGATGCCGAAAGTAGCGCAGATCCAGGGCGAAAGCGCCGTCCGTCCGCGACGGTACGAGTCGGCTCATCCGGTTCGCGAACGAGGGCTCGCCATAGGCCGCGAGCCCCATCACCTTGTATTCATCGCCGAACCCGAGGAAGCCGAGGAACTGGGTGATCGCCGTGTAGAAGAGGCCGAGGGAGTGGGGAAAGTGGACGCGGTCGAGCACCTGCAGAGAGCTGCCGCGGCCCACGGCCATCATGGTGGAGACGAAGTCGCCGAAGCCGTCGACGGTCAGACACATCGCCTCCTCGAAGGGCGAGCAGTAGAAGGCGGAAGCCACGTGAGCGACGTGGTGCTCGACGGGATGAAGCCGGGGAACCGGACCGCCGAAGGTGGCGGCAATCCGCTCCTCTAAGGAGGCCACCTGCCGGAGGTTGCGGGCGCGGCCGAGAGCGCGGCGGAGGCTCCGGGGATGTGTCAGGGCGAGGGCCGCCTTGCGCATCAGGTAGGCTCGAGGCTGGCGGGCCACGGCGAGCGCGGTGACGCCGCCGAGGTCGCCGCCGTTCATTTCCTCGACGCAGAAGCGGATTGCCCGCTCGGGGAAGCCGGCCCAATGCTTGATCCGGCGGAAGCGCTCCTCCTCGACGCCGGCCACAAAGCGGCCGTCCACGACCGCGGCCGCCGAGGCGTCCGCGTGATAGACGCTGAGGCCGAGGATCCTGTTCAATCGCCCCGCCTCAGCCACCGCTGAAGGCTCCCCGGGGCTTCTCTCGCCGCACGATCTCGCCCGCGTCCCGAGCGCGGTTGATGCGAGCCCTCTCGCGTCCTTCTGAGGTGCGGTATAGCTCGAGATCGCGGTACATGTCGCAGCCGGCGCAGGTGTTGTTCAACTCGCTGGTTCCGAAGCTCTGCCGCAGCCGCCGCATGCCATCGCTCCGCCAGATCTCCAGCAGGTCCCCGGACATCACGTTGCCGATTCCAAGATCGGAAACGGCATCCATGGCAGCCACACAACTGCAGGCCATCACCGTGCCGTCCGGCAGGATGATGGGGCCGTTGTAAAGCTGTACGCAGGTTTCCGGGCGGGAGGCGACGACGCGCAGGCGCATGCCCGCGGGCAGGACCTCCCGGGTGACGCGGCCTCCCGCGGAGGTGAAAGACCAAGTGAAGTCGATGTCCGGCTTGAAAGCCAGAATGGGTTGAAAGTCGGGATCCTTCATGACCTCATCGAGAGGACGGTCCGTCCGCAGGCCGATGGTGATGGTCAGGGGCTCAGGGAGAGCCTGGTTCGCCTCCACCAGAGCGAGGACATTACGCCGGAACCGCTCGTAGGCGCTGGAGCGGTAGATGCGGCGGTAGGACTCCTCGTCAAATCCAGACGTGCTGATGGTGATGGAGGTGAGGCCCGAGGTCAGCACCTCCTCGATGCCGTGCTTGTCCAGGAGGATGGCGTTGGTCGTCACCCAGATCCGGTCGACGCCCGGCAGGGATCGCAGATACCGCACACGCGCGACGAAGTCGGGATGAATGAGGGCGTCGCCCACGATGGGCGTCAAGCCGACGCTGCCTCCGCCGCCGGCGGCGAAGTCGTCCACCGCCTTGCGGAAGACCTCCTCAGGCATGAACTGCACCTCCCGCTCCTGGAACTGATAGGGGCAGAAGAGGCAGTTGGCGTTGCAGAGGTTCGTCAGCTCCAAGTGGAGCTCGTAGGGGCGCAGCGCCATGGCTTCGAGGGTCTCGTCCAGCGGGTAGAGACGGCCGACCAGCGCCTCGGCTTTGCGGCGCATCACCCGTCCAGCTTTCGCCAGGAACACGCCGGGTGCGCTCAAGCCCGCTCCTTCCAGGCGGCCGGCAGGTCGGCGGGATCGCGGGAGGCGACGAGGAAATGGATGTCGTACAAGCCTTGGACCCGGCCGAGCATGGAGGAATCGACCCGGCCATAGCCGGCGGCGTGAAGGTGAGGGGCCACCTTCGCCGCGCAGGCGTAGCCCAATTCATCGAGCTGCAGAACGACATCCCGGGCCATCTCGGGGCCGTGGAGCTCGACGAGAAGGCGGGGGGCCCGCTCTCGCAGCAAGCCGGCGGCACCGCGCAGCAAGAGGCCCTCGGCCCCCTCGACGTCGATCTTGATCACATCGGGCAACGGCAATCCCTTCTCGGCCACCACGGTGTCGAGCCGGCGGCAGAGGACCTGCTCGGTGAGAGGGCCCAGACCCAGATTCCTGCGGCCGACGCAAGGCTCGCCGCCGGTGACTTTACTCAGCGTTCCCGATGCGGACTGCATGTCGTCCACCTGGAACTCGGCCATGCCATCCTCATCCCCCAGCGCCATGGGCATGACCGTGACCCGGTCGGCGATATTGCCCAAGGCGAGATTTTCCGCGAGCAAAGCGCGATTGTCCGGCGAGGGCTCAAAGGCGATCACCCGGCCGGCGCCCAGGACGCCGATGAGATAGCGGCAGTAGAGGCCGAGATTGGCGCCGCAGTCATAGACCATATCGCCCGGATAGACCAGGTGGCGCAGCATCGCAAAAGGGAAATCCTCGCTTTCCGCCGGTGTCCGCAACCAGAGGGAGCGGTTGCGGCGCAGGCGCAGGCGGAAGGAGCCGATCCCGTCGATCCGCGCCGTCCACGGCACGTCGGGGATCATACGCAGGGCCCAGCGGCCCAGCAGAGGATGGGTGCGCAGCGAGCTGGCGACGGAGCGAACGGTGGCGATCAAGCCGAGACCCCGGATCTGGGGGTCGCCTCCTGGGTCCTCGTGTTCCCCTGTTCTTCGGGGGAAGCCACTGCGGGTGAAGATTCCCGCATCAGCTCCTCCAGGCGGACGTCCACCACCAGCCGAAACCAGAATGCCTGGAGAAAGTGGAAGATGAAGCCGTTCCTGCCGTCGAGGATGCCCAGCAGGATGAAATACCGGTAGAAGAAGTAGAGGGCGGGGCGGACGAGCAGCGGCATCCGGTAATAGCGGTCCTTCAGCCAGAGGATCCTCTCGTCGGGCGTGCCGAAGAGGCGCGGCGCCGTCTTCCACGGCAGATCGCCCCGGCGCCGCTGCAGTTCCTCCGCCGCGAAGGCCTCGGCGTAACGGAGGTGCTTCTGCAGGTAGAACTGGATCGAGTCCTCCTTGACGTTCCACTCCTCCAGCGGCGCCCGCAGGCGGCCGATGGGGCCGCGGACGTAGACGCGCGTGTCCTGCTCGACGGGGTCCAGCTCGGAGCGGCTGCGGCGAAACAGCTTGAGCAGGACCTTGCTGCCGTAGCCGCCGAAGCGGAGGGGCCTTCCCCGGAAGATCTGACGGCGGCGGATGTAGAAGCCGTCCTCTCGCAG
>DATBGJ010000494.1:0-7294 GCA_036558045.1 Thermoanaerobaculia bacterium | reverse complement strand
GTCGCCGTGCTCGCCGAGAACTTCTGGGCCGCCCGCCAGGGGCGCGACGCGCTGGAGGTCGATTGGGCCCCGGGGACCATGGCCGGCCACTCGACCGCGGCGCAGCTCGAGGACTACCGCAAGCGGGTGCGCACGAGCGGCGCCGTCGCCGCCAAGAAGGGAGACGTCGAGACGGCTCTCGCCAAGGCGGCGAAGACGGTGGAGGCCCAGTACGAGGTGCCCTATCTCGCGCACGCCATGATGGAGCCGCTCAACTGCACCGCCGAGGTCAAGCCGGATTCCTGCGAGATCTGGATCGGCACGCAGTTCCAGACCGGCGATCAGGCGGCCGCGGCGAAGATCGCCGGCGTCAAGCCCGAGCAGGTCAAGGTCAACACGCTGTTTCTCGGCGGCGGCTTCGGACGCCGCGCCAATCCGCGCTCCGACTTCGTCGCCGAGGCCGTCCACCTCGCCAAGGCCACCGGCCGGCCGGTCAAGGTCGTGTGGACGCGCGAGGACGATCTGCACGGCGGCTACTACCGTCCGCTGTGGGTGAGCCGCCTGCGCGCCGGCCTCGACGCGCAGGGGAAGCCCGTCGCCTGGGTGCACACGCTCGCCGGCCAGTCGATCCTCGCCGGCACGCCGTTTTCCGGCATGATCCAGAACGGCATCGACGAGACCTCGGTCGAAGGCGCCGCCGACGCGCCCTATCTGGAATCGATCGCCGACCACCGGGTGGAGCTGCACAGCCCGGAGCATCCGATCCCCGTCCTGTGGTGGCGCTCGGTCGGCCACTCGCACACCGCCTTCGTCGTCGAGAGCTTCGTCGACGAGCTGGCGCACGCCGCCGGCAAGGACCCGGTGGCCTTCCGCCGCGAGCTGCTGCCGGCGGGCTCGCGCCGCCGGCGCGTGCTCGACCTCGCCGCCGAGGCCTTCGGCTGGGGCAAGCCGCTGCCTGCCGGCCGCGCGGCGGGCATCGCCGTGCACGAGTCCTTCGGCAGCGCCGTCGCGCAGGCGGCCGAGGTCTCGGTCGACCAAGGGCGCATCCGCGTCCACCGCGTCGTCTGCGCCGTCGATTGCGGCCCGGTGGTCAATCCGGACGGCGTCGAGGCGCAGATGCAGTCCGGCATCGTCTACGGCCTCTCGGCGGCGCTCTACGGCGAG
Organism: Thermoanaerobaculia bacterium; assembly: GCA_036558045.1. Lineage (GTDB taxonomy): Bacteria > Acidobacteriota > Thermoanaerobaculia > Multivoradales > UBA5704 > DATARR01. The sequence continues at coordinate 6,151 of DATBGJ010000494.1, read as the reverse complement.
ATCACCTTCCGCGACGGCCGGGTCGAGCAATCCAACTTCCACGACTAGCCGGTGCTGCGCCTGCACGAGATGCCGCGCGTCGAGGTACACATCGCCAAGAGCAACGAGAAGATGGGCGGCGCGGGCGAGCCCGGCACGCCGCCCATCGCGCCGGCGGTGGCCAACGCCCTCTTCGCCCTGACCGGCAAGCGGCTGCGCAGCCTGCCGCTGCGGCTGGCCTGAAGGAGCCTGGGATGATGCAGAAAATCACCCTGAACATCCTCCTGTCCGTGTTGGCGTCCGTGTTCGTCCTTGCCTTGTCCGCTTCCGGCCAGGGTCAAACCGACGCCCTGCAGGCGTTCGCCACCGTGCAGAAGGTGCTCCAGCATCCGCGCTGCCAGAACTGCCACATCCCGGGCGACGCGCCGCTGCAATTCGACGACGGCCGCGTGCACGCGCAGAACGTCAAGCGGGGACCGCAGGGAAAGGGCGCGCCGGGCCTCGGCTGCGCCACCTGCCACTCGACCGAGAACGCGCCGGCGAGCTACGGCCCGCACATGCCGCCCGGAGCGCCGGACTGGCAGTTGCCGCCGCCGGAGCACAAGATGGTCTTCATCGGCCTCTCGGGCGGCGAGCTGTGCCGCCGCCTGAAGGACAAGGCGGAGAACGGCGGCCGCGATCTCGCCGGCCTGCGCGAGCACCTGGACAGCGGGCTGGTGCTCTGGGGCTGGGACCCCGGAGTCGGTCGCAAACCGGTCGACGTCCCGCGCGACCAGTTCCTCGCCGCCTTCGAGCAATGGGCGAAAGCCGGCGCGCCCTGCCCGGCGCCGTGAGAGAGCGCGCCAATTTGGCTGGATCGCGGCGCGCTCCCTAGAACATTTGTTTTTCCGTTCAAATAATGTTTTTTCGGCTCACACATTGTTGGCCGTTTCAAACAATGTTTTTTCCCAAAAAACAATGTGTGAACGGAAAAACAAATGTTTGACGGGAAAAAACATTAGAAAAATCCGCCGGAGCGTGTTTCAGCGGATCGGAGCGTGTTCGAGCGGAGCCGAGGGCCACTCTCGGCCGTGGTGTCGATGGCGACGCCCTGATCGATCGCTTTCCGTTTGATCTCCAGCCCCGTCACACGCCGCTTGGTGAACCGAACGAGCTTATTATTGACCGTCACTGTGATGCTACTGAGGCGGGTTTGGAACACTGGTCCGTCCTCAAACCGCACGAGCGCGCCTGGTGTGATCGGCTCGTCGAACGGGGACTCATAGTCCCGCAGGACTTCGGCGTCGTCGGGGAGGCCGAACAAACCGCGCAGACTCTCAAGCGTCTGCCGAGAATTGGTTGTTACTTCCCATGAGTCATCCGCGGCGAACGCCAGCTTGGCCGGTGCGTCCGGGTGTCCATCGGGCGGCGGAGCGTCACACGATTCCAAAGTCCGGAATACGTTGCCATCCGCCAAATCAATTTCGCCATCAAGCCTACTGGGTCGGGGCAGCGGCTCTCTTGCCTCGGCGTGTGTTGAAAGGAGCCGTCACCCGCGGGGTGACAGTGGCAGATCTCGCGACGCAGTGCGAGGTCAGTCAAGATCTGGTCGGATTCCGCGAGAGAGTCCTCGGGCTTCGACTGCTGCGGTCAAGTCTGGTAGGTACGGCACAAGGAAGTCGGGTAAGAAGGAGTTCCGGACCCTGACCTGCGCCAAGCTCTCTGCAGCTTGTCGCCTACCTTGCACACAGGAAGGACGAAGTCGTCTTGCCGGCTGGCTAGCCGAGCCCCATCTCCCGCAGGGACTTCACCGTCACGACCTTCCGCGCGAGCTTTTCCAGCTCCTGGGTGGAGGTGATCCGTTCCACTTGACTACGAACGTCCTTGGGCAGGCGGCCGAAGCGCAGAGTCATCTGCTGAAGGAGCACTTTCCGGAGGCTCTGAACCTTTCCCTTCTCTCGACCTTCGCGTACACCCTCCCGCAAGCCTTCCTGGCGGCCCTCCTGGCGGAGCTCTTCAAAATACTTGGCCAACTTTTCTGCGAGCATGGAGGCCTCCTCGAAGTCAAGACCCTCAGGGATTATACCGTCAGGAGAGGCTCTCCGGACCTGCCAGGCGAGCCAGGCGCGAATCGTTCGGTCCAAGGCCGACTCTTCTGGTTTGACGAGGGCCTTCAGCTCCCGATACAGACGTGGCAGAGCTGCAGTTTCATCGGTTTCGATGCGGAAAAGCGCGGCGGTCCGGTTCTCCTGCAGATCGAGACGGCTCAGGTCGAGACGGTGCTCGTCGACGAGACGGTAGGTCAGCCTGGGGAGATACCGCCTCAGAGGTGAGGGAACGGGAACGAAGAGGCTCTCCAGGCGGAGGGGAGCACGCCAGGGACGCTCGCCGTTGTAGAGAACTAGCGGCAGCACGGCGGGGAGCCGGTCTTCCGGCTTCAGCTTCTCCTTGCGGACGACCTCCTCCAGCAGCAGGCCGATGTAGGTCAGCAGCCGCACCGCCATGAAGCGGTCGGAGGTGGACTGGAATTCCAGCAGCAGATAGAGGTAGACCCAGCCTTCTCCATCACCCCGCAGACGCAGGCGCCAGATGAGGTCGCTGTGGCGCTCGCGCAGGTCGGCGGAGACGAAGCTGGTGCCGACCTTCTCCAGCGTGGTGAAATCGAGCCGGTCCGTCCAATCCCCGGGAAGGAAGCCGCGGAGCAGCTCCTCCAGCAGGGTAGGATCCGAGAAGAGGAGCTTGTAGCCGCGGTCGTGCCCAGAAGCGCCGCCTCGGTGCCGTCGATAGAGGTCTCCCATGCCCCTATACAGACGGAAAAACGCCTCGAGGCTTGCAAACGCAAGCTGGGCGCGGGTTTGCGAAGGGGGGGTTAGTTCATTTCTGGTGTTCTAGAAGGATGGGGGCGGCGGCTATTGGAACTCCGGCGGCTTCGAGGGAGTCCATATGGACAATGAACCGAACACGGCCCTCGACCCCCGCAATGAGCTTCGGCCGGCGACTGCGATCTGCGGCGATGGTGGTCCCCGCGCTGTGGCTGCTCGCTTGCGGAGAAGCTCTCCCACCCCTGCAAACGACTCCCCTGGCTGGCGCGGCGGTCGATCTCCAGAAATTCGAGGGCGGGTGGTTCGATCCGGACGGTAACCTGATCGCCGTCGTCACCTCCGGAACGGATTCCCGCTTCCTTCTCCGCGTCGCCCTTCCCACGGGATACATGCATCTCACCGGCGCCCGTTTGCAGGACGACGCGATCGACTTCACCGTGAGAGGCGGTGGGACGTACGGCTGTTCCCTTCAGCTCGCCGATACGAACGCGGCCGAGGTCGCCTGCGGCTGCACGGGCACGTTGCTGGTTCGGGACCCCTCGCCCCTGTGGTTCGTCAAACCGGCCACGCACAAGGCGGCCAGGTTTGCGCGCGAGGCGTACGAGGGCGCTTTCGACTGGCTGTCGCGGATCCTGTAGATCACCTGCCGATGATCCGCTTCATCCGCTGGAGCAGCAGCCGGCTGTCGTAGACGTTGTCGGTGGCGACGAAGATCGTCTCTTCTTCGGCCAGGATTGCCTGCGCCGGCCAGGTGGCCTAGCACGCTGCGTCGTCCGGGCGGTCACTACAGACGAAGAACCCGGAGGCATGGCAACCGAGCTCATCGGAGTACGAGTAACACGCGAGCACATTGGTGAAGTACTGGGCGTGGCCGAGCCCGTTGTCACAGTTGAGCCAGCACTTGACGAAAGGACAGGTTCCCAGGAACTGTGGGCTCGACAGCTCGGAGGCGCCAAGGTTGGCTTCAAGCCCGGAGCTCGCCGTGGCGACGATACTGTCCTTGGACACTTCGGCGGTTTTGCCTTCCGCGGCATTTTGGGCGAGACCCGGTCGGACAAAGGCCAGCAATACCAGTGCGACCGTGCATGACAGGAAAAGTCGGCGGAGGTTGGACTGGACGACGACGCCTGAGATGCTCTGACGTTTCATCAACATTCCTCCTAACCCCTTGAGAATACCATAGCATCGAGCTTCAGGCGGCGGGCAGGACGCGAAACGCGAAGCGCCCGGCGGCGGCCGGCTGGCGGCCGGGGGCGAGGCCTTCGACGGCGAGCGTGTAGTCGCCCGGCGCGAGCAGGGTGGAAGGAAGGCTCAGGCTGAGCGAGTCGCGCTCGTCGAGACGGAGATCGCCGCCGCGCCAGACCTCCCGTCCTTTGGCGTCGCGCAGGATCACCCGGTAGGACGGCTGATACGGCGGATCGATCGTCAGGGCGAGCACGATCCAACCGGGTTTGGACGGCAGGCGCAGCCGCACCGAAGGCTCGCCGGCGCCGCGCTCGGCGTCGAGGAAGAGGATCGGCACGTTGGCCTGCGGCTGGCGGGCTTGCGCGAGCTGTTCGGCGGCGCTGGCGCGGGCCTCGCGCTCGCGGGCGAGATCGCGCCGGCTCGTCTGCAGCTCCGCGCGCAGCTTCCCGGCCTCCGCGGCGCTTTGCGAACCGGCGGCCGATCTCTCGCGCTCCCGCGCCAGCTCGCGGTCGCGTTCGCCGATCTCGCGCAGGGCGAGGCCGGCGGGCAGGATGGCGATGACGAGCACCGCCATGGCGAGCACCGCCATCTGGCGCGAGCGGCCGAGGCGGGAGAGCCAGGCGACGAGCGCGAGCTGCCGCGCCGCCGCCAGGCGCGCCACGTCCTGTCCGGCCGCGCGCTTGAAGCCCCGCTGCATGGATTCCGCGAGCTCCAGCCGATCGAGACATTCAGGGCACGAGAGATAGTGCTCCTCGAAGCGCTCCGCCTCCTCCGCGGAGAGCTTTCCCATCACGTAACGATCGACGACTTCCTGCGCTTCGACATGGGTGTGATCCATCACCAGTCTGCCGCTCCTTCTCTCCGCTCATCCGATATGGGCCGCCGGCCCCTGGCGCTCCTGGAAACGGACCAGGAGCTCCTTGAAGCGGTGGCGGGCCCGAAAAAGGACACGATTGAAATGCAGGCTGTCCAAACCGAGAGCGGTGCAGATGCTCTCCTTCTCCTCTTCTGCGACGTAGTAGCGCAATAGGAGCTGGCGGTCGCGTTCGGTCGGCATCTCGCCGATGAGCCGCCGCACGATCGCGGCCTCTTCCTCGAGCAGGACGGCAGAGAGCTGCCCCGGCGCAGGATGGACGGCGCTCTCCAGCCCTTCGGAATCCGCGTCGGTCCGCCGGCGGGCCGTCTTGCGCCGCTCGGCGGTCATCAGGTTGCGCGCGGTGCCGCGCAGGAAGCCGGCGAGGCCCGCCGGCTCGTCGAGCTCCCGCCGCCGCAGCCGCTCGAGCACGATGCGGAAGGTTTCCTGGTGGAGATCCTCGGCGAGCTCCGGCGGCGCGCCCAGGCGCCGCAGCAGGTAGAGGAGGCCGCGGCTGTAGCGCTCGACGAGCGACACCTCGGCGGCGGCATCGCCGGCCGCGATCCGCCGGACGAGATCGGTGGCGATGCCGGCCTCGTCCGGTTGGTATACCGCATCGACGCTCATGGCGCTCGCAGACCTTCCGAGGAAGGTCTGCATCATAGCGCAAAGACTGGACGGTCACGGAAGCGCCTCGTAGCTCGCACGGCAGGCGAGCGAGTGGGGATGCGCCGGCCCGAGGGTCCTCTCGAAGACGTCCAGGGCGTGCCGATAGAGGGCGCGGGCCTCGCCGGAACGGCCGAGATCGGCGAACAGCGAGGCCAGGTTGTGGATGGTCAAGGCCGCGTCCGGATGTCCCGGCCCCAGGATCTTCTCCTTGATTTCCAGGGATCGCAAGTAGAGCCGCTCGGCCTCGGCCGCCTCGCCGCGCGCCTGATGGATCGCCGCGAGGTTGTTGAGGTTGACGGCGATCTCGCGGCGGATTGCGTCGCCGCGGAAGGTCTTGCCCTCGAAGTTGACCTGCGGTTCGCCGCCGAAGTCGGACGCCGTGCACGTGATCTTGCTCCCGCCGCGGCGCAGCTCGAAAAGGCTGGCTTCCTCCAGGCCAGGGGCCGGGGCTTTGCGTGCCGCTTGGGCTGATGTGGCCATCGTTCTCTCCTTGAGGTCATCCAGGAACGCCATGCTCTGGACGTCAAAGGAGAGCTGTCGCGAGGGGCGTTGCTATCTCACCGCAGGACCGCGTTTTTCGCAGTTGTCGTTCGAGGTCAATGACGCCAGGCGGCGGACTTCCTCACTCCGCCACCTGGCGCATCGGTTGGAAGGCCAAGGACTT